>NZ_JAZRJY010000127.1:0-9878 GCF_045646045.1 Methanobrevibacter sp.
GTTACTGGTTTAACCGATAATGTTACTGCTAATGTAACTTATCGTGGTGATAATAATCACAATAATGCTTCCACCACTGTTGATATTGTTGTTAATGAAGAACCTAAAAAGAATTTAACCAATATGGTTGCTAGTGCTGAACCTATTCATATTCCTGAGGATGCTACTGTTGTTGTTACTGGTTTAGATAATGCTACGGGTAATGTTGCTGTTACTATTGGTGATAATATTTGGTCTGGTGAAATTACCAACGGTACTGCTAGTGTTGTTGTTACTGGTTTAACCGATAATGTTACTGCTAATGTAACTTATCGTGGTGATAATAATCACAATAATGCTTCCACCACTGTTGATATTGTTGTTAATGAAGAACCTAAAAAGAATTTAACTAATATGGTTGCTAGTGCTGAATCTATTCATATTCCTGAGGATGCTACTGTTGTTGTTACTGGTTTAGATAATGCTACGGGTAATGTTACTGTTACTATTGGTGATAATATTTGGTCTGGTGAAATTACCAACGGTACTGCTAGTGTTGTTGTTACTGGTTTAACCGATAATGTCACTGCCAATGTTTTCTATGCTGGAGATTATATGTACAATAATGCTTCTACTACTGTTAATATTGTTGTTTATCCTCAAATTCGTGTTTGGTATGTTGATGGTAATAGAAATTCCAGTGGAAATGGAACAAGTAAAGAAACCGCATTTAAGACATTGAAAGAAGCTGTAAATAAGGCTCCTGATGGCAGTACTATTTATATTATGCCGGGTACATACGTTGGGGATGATAATGTTGGTCTGTTTATTGATCAGGATTTAAGTCTTATTAATTATGGCGGTGGTGAAGTAATTTTTGATGCACAAGGATTATGTAGAATTTTGACTGTTAATGCTGAATCAATCAATATTACTGGATTAACTTTTAAAAATGGTAAAGAGGAATATGTTGGTGGTGCTATTTTATTTAATCTTGCACTAAATAATTCTATTATAAATGCTACTTTCATTAATAATACGATAATGGATGGTGCTGGTGGTGCTATTACTTTTTATTCAGAAATTAATAATTCTGTTATAAACTCTGTTTTTATCAATAACCAGGTAATTGATGGTGATGGTGGTGTAATTTACTTTAATGATGATTTGAATAATGTAACTATTGGAGGAACTTACAATAACAACTCTGCAGAGGAAAATGGTGGTGTATTTTATTTCTATGGAAACTTAACTGATGTTATTGTATCTGGAGATTATGCCGATAATGTGGCTGATTATGGTGCTGTATATTATGTGGATGAATATTCATTGGTAAATAATTCATCTATTTCTGGAAATTATACTAATAATACTGCATTTTATGGTGGTGTAATCTTTTCTGAAGGTAATATTACTAATTCTAATATGTCTGGAAATTACACCAATAACAATGCAGATACGGGTGTTAATTATATAGTTAATGTAGATAATGTTGGAATATCTGGAAATTACATCAATAACAATGTAGAAACGGTTGTTAATTATATATTAAATGCAGATAATGTTGGAATATCTGGAAATTACATCAATAACAATGTAGAAACGGGTGTTAATTTTATATTTGATGCAAATAATGTTGGAATATCTGGAAATTATGTCAATAATACTCTAGTTGAGAGTAGTGTGATTTATATGGCATATTCTAATGGCAGTTTTATTCATGACTCCATTTTCATAAACAATAGTGTTGGTGATGAGCCGGTTATTTCTGCTTTAATTGATTCAATTTCTGTTGTTAATTGTTGGTTTGGAAATAATGCTACAAATTACAATGTAACACCAAATGTTTCACAAAACGTAGCTCTGATTAATTGGCTGTTCTTAAATGCAACAGCAAATCCAACAGAACTTAATATAAACGAAACATCAGAAATTACTTTTAAATTATATTCTTATAATAATGCTTCAGAAGAAATTAGCGAGTATGATGCATCAAAAATGAACGTAAAATTGGATTTAAACCAAACAAGTGGTACATTAAGTAAGGATAGTGTGTTAATTAATGAACCGGTAATGTATAATTGTACTGGTGAAGGAATTGCAAGTGTGACCGGTAAATTCGAAACTGCTTCATACACTATAATTTTAGCTAAAGCACCTACTGAAATTATTGTTAACAAAACAGATATAACATTAAATGTTAGTGAATCTGTTTCTGCAGGCGCTTCATTAATTCCTGCTGAAGCAGGTAATTTAACATACACTTCAAGCAATTCAAGTGTTGTTATAGTTGAAGATGGTAAAATTATAGGTATTAAAGAGGGTAATGCTACCATTACAGTCTCTTTTGAAGGTAATGAATATTATATTGCTGCTGAAAATAAGACAATCAATGTTACTGTTAAATTGAATGATGCTAGTGTCAGTGTCAATAATGCTACATTGGATTTAGAAGTGAATGATACTTTTAATCTTATTGCCTCTACTTCTCCAGAAGACCTGGATGTTACTTTTACCTCCAGCAACGAATCTGTTGCTACCGTTGATGCTGATGGTAAAATACTTGCTGTCGGTGAAGGTAGTGCCGTCATTACTGTTAATGTTGGGGGAGATGGCATATATGCTTTAAATTCAACAAATGTTACCGTTACTGTAAAAAATAAAAAAGAAAATGCTACAATCAGTATTGATGCTCCTTCACAAGCAACTGAAGGCGATAATGTTACTGTAACTGTGACCTTGCCTGAGGATGCTACTGGTAGTGTAACTATTGGTAATGAGATTGTTCCTGTTCAAAATGGTACTGCACGTGCTGTTTTAACTAATATTCCTGCTGGAAACACAACAGTTCCTATTACATACTCTGGTGATGATAAGTACAATCCAATTGAAACTAGCGTTACTGTAACTGTTGATGAAAAACCGGTTCCTCCTAAAGAGAACTTAACAATTAGTGCAGCTGCTGATCCTATTACTGTTGGTGAAAATGCTACTATTGTTGTTACTGGCTTTGAAGATGCTACTGGTAATGTTACAGTTACTGTTAATGGAAAAACTTACAATGTTCCTATTAATGAAGGTAAAGCTGCTATTACTGTTACTGGATTAACTGAGAATACAACTGCAACTATTTCCTATCCTGGTGATGACAAGTACAATAATGCTTCAACTACTGTTGATATTGTTGTTAATCCTAAACCTAAGGAAAATGCTACTATCAGTATTGATGCTCCTTCAGAAGCGATTGAGGGTGATAATGTTACTGTTACTGTTACTTTGCCTGAGGATGCTACTGGTAGTGTAACTATTGGTAATGAAATTATTCCGGTTCAAAATGGTACTGCACGTGCTGTTTTAACTAATATTCCTGCTGGAAACACTACTGTTCCTGTAACTTACTCTGGTGATGATAAGTACAATAGTGCTTCTACAACTGTGGATATTGTTGTTAATCCTAAACCTAAAGAAAATGCTACAATTGAGATTGATGTTCCTCCGGTAACTGAAGGTCAAGATACTACAATTAATGTGGAATTGCCTGAAGATGCTACGGGAAATGTCACTGCTGTTGTTGATGGTAAAACTTACACTGCTCCAGTTAAAGATGGAAAAGCTACCATTACTATTCCTGATTTGGCTGCAGGTAACTACACGGTTCCTGTAACTTACTCTGGTGACGATAAATATAATTCACTTACTGAAGAAGTTAATATTGCAGTAGATGAGGACAAATCTGATATTATCTTGGCTCATGATGTAACCAAATACTTTAGCGGACCTGAAAGATTTGTTGTAACTGTAACTGACTATCAGGGTAAGCCATTGGCAAATAAATCAGTTACTATTAGCATTAACGGTCGTTCATATGAGAGAACTACTGATGTTAACGGTACTGCAAGCATTGCACTTGGATTAAACAGTGGTGTGTACAATACAACGGTCACTGTTGATAACAAGACAATTAACTCTGTTGTAACGATACTATCAACTGTAAACGGTACTGACATTATTAAGGTATTCAGAAATGCTACTCAATACTATGCTACTTTCCGTGACGGCCAGGGTAATTATCTTAAAGATGGTGAAACTGTCATTTTCAACATTAATGGTGTGATGTATGAGCGTAAAGTTTCCGGTGATAAAGGTTTGGCAAGATTAAATATTAATTTGAATGCTGGTGAATATGTAGTCACTGCAATGAATCCGGTTACCGGTGATATGACTTCTAATAACATTACTGTATTGTCCAGAATTACTGAAAATGCGGATCTTGTTAAATACTACAGAAATGCATCACAGTACACTGTTAAGGTTTTAGGTGATGACGGTAAAGCTGTCGGTGCTGGTGAAAGTGTAACATTCAACATCAACGGTGTGTTATACACTCGCCAAACTGATGCAAACGGTATTGCTAAGTTAAACATTAACTTGCAGCCTGGAGATTATATCATAACTGCTGAATACAAAGGTTGTCTTGTATCAAATAACATCAAAGTATTGCCTGTATTAAATGCTAGTGATATTTCCATGAAATATCGTGACGGAACTCAATTCAAGGCATCTTTGGTTGACGGTCAGGGTAAGCCTTATGCGGGCCAATCTGTAACATTCAACATTAACGGTGTTTTATACAACAGACCAACAGGCAGTGATGGTATAGCCAAATTAAACATTAACCTAATGCCTGGAGAATACATTATAACATCAAGTTATAACGGTTCAAGCATTGGAAATAAAATAACCATTAAAGGTTGAGATTAATTTCTCAACTACTTTTTCTTTTTAAAATAAATTCATTATTAATCATTCTTTAAAGACAATCAGTTTTGAGAATATGTAGTTTAAAACAATCACGATGATTTGGACAACGATTTTTGATATTGAGCCGTCAAATGCAAGAAGATCAATGAATGCATACATCAAAAACATGTCTACAACACCGGAAAATATCCTGCCTCCGAAAAAGAGAGACATTTCCTTTAGTATATTCGGGCTTTTGCTTTCAAACACCCATCTCCTGTTGGTTACATATGCAAAAAGCACTGATAGAAACCATGCTATAGCGTTTGAAACCAGATAATTGATTCCCAAAAGATTTGCAAAGAAAAAATAGCTTATGAGATTAACAAAAAATGTGAATGCTCCAAAAACTACATACAATATCAGTTCTCTATCTAATTTTATCCAGTCTTTTATCATCAATGTTTGTCTCCTTAACAAGGAAAATCGGACGATTCTTTGTTTCATTGTATGTGTTTTCCAGATACTTGCCCAATATTCCGATTAAAATCATTTGCATACCTCCCAAAAACAGTATTGCACATATTGTTGTTGCAAAACCCTGTACGGGATCTGAATATATGAGATATTTCACTATAATAAACAGAAGGTAAATGAATGCAAGTGCTGAAATTATGAATCCCAGGACTATTGAAAGTGAGAGAGGCAGTGTCGTAAATGCAACAATGGCTTTAAGGGAATACCTGATGAGGTCCCCCAGTGACCATGTGCTTTCTCCTGCAACCCTTTGGATGTTTTCATATTCAATCCATTTTGTTTCAAAGCCGACCCATTGGAAAAGCCCTTTTGAAAAGCGGTTGTATTCGTTCAATCGCAGCACAGCGTCGGTGACCTGGCGTGTCATCACACGATAATCTGTTGCTCCGGCCACAAGTTTTATGCTGGAAATTGAATTGAATATTCTATAGAAAAATCTTGATCCCAGTGAATTGACTATAGGTTCGCCTTTTTTTGAAACCCTTTTTGCCGCTGCAACGTCGTAACCTTCATTTATTGCCTCAATCATTTCCGGAAGAAGGCTTGGAGGGTGCTGAAGGTCAGCGTCCATGAGACCGACCAGACTGCCTGTGGCATTAATCAGACCTGCATAGATTGCAGATTCCTTTCCGAAATTTCTTGAAAATGAGATATATATAACATTCGGATTTGAATCCGCCAAATTCTTTATTATTTCCAGAGTATTATCCTCGGAACCGTCATTGATAAATATGACTTCATAATTAAAGCCATCCAACGTCTTTTGAAGTTCCTTCATAAACATTTCGACAGTTTTCTCTTCGTTATAACAGGGTACAATAATACTCAGCAATTCCATATTAAAATCTTTATCACTGTTGGTATAAATAATTTTTAATAATATTGGGTTTTGAGAGGAAAGTTTTAAACAGATAATATTTTTTGTTAAGTTTTATATACTTTGTTTTTAATAAGATATTTTAACTTAAATTTTTTTGATGATTCAAAATTATTGACATTCGGCTTAAAAAAGGGAAATGATGATACTGTTAAGTTTTGATATTGAGGAGTTCGATGTGCCCAGGGAGCATGGGGTTGACTATTCGCTTGAGGAAGGCATGAAGGTGTCTGTTGAAGGTACAAACATCATTTTGGATATCCTTAAAAGAAATGATGTTAGGGCCACATTATTTTGTACAGCAAATTTTGCCCTAAACGCTCCAAAAACAATGAAGAGAATACTGGATGATGGCCATGAAGTTGCATCCCATGGGGTTGACCACTTCGAGCCTAAAGAAAGTGATTTTGCAAAATCAAAAGAGATTTTAGAAAATATAACCGCAACAAAAATAAGGGGCTACCGTCAGCCGAGGATGTTTCCGGTTAAGGACAGTGAAATCCGCAATGTCGGATATGTCTACAATTCATCCCTTAACCCCGCATTCATTCCCGGAAGATATATGAACCTCAACACTCCAAGGACATATTTCGAAAAGGATGGTGTAGTTCAGATTCCTGCTTCTGTAACTCCAACAATAAGATTTCCTCTCTTCTGGCTGTCACTGCACAATCTTCCTGAAAGTGTCTACCACAGGATGGTTCGAAACACTCTCAAAAAGGACGGTTACTTCACCACATACTTCCATCCCTGGGAGTTTTATGAGTTAAACGATTACCCTGAATTTAAGATACCTTTTATAATAAGAAGAAACAGCGGCTCAGCGATGGCTCAAAGACTTGAACGTTTAATCGGGATGCTTAAAAACCGCAATCATACTTTTGCCACATACTCTGAGTTTGTTGAATCCGTCCGTTAAAGTCAATTAATATGTGATGCTTTTTGTTCAAAGCAATGGGAATTACTTTAAAAAAACAGCAGTTAATCTTTGGAAAACATTTTCTATGTTTAATTATTGATGCATTATTCTGACATTCTATTCAAATTCCTTTAGTCTTATTTTTAAAAAATAACAATTTAAATTTAGAAAACATTTAATATGTTCAATAACTAATGTAATATCATGGGGTTTAATTTTGAATTTGACAGAAAAAATAAGGACATTATTGGAAAGTTTTTTTTCGCACTGAGTTTTATACTACTTGTTTACATGCTTATAACACCCCTTGACCATCTTATTCTGCATGTTGACGAGTATTTCACACTGACGCTTATCAATTTCGATTTGGATGGAATGATAGGCCTCACTGCAGCGGACGTGCATCCGCCATTATATTATCTGATACTTAAGTTCGCAATGACTGTTTTCGGTTTTTTCGGAGTCTCTCCTCACAGTATCTATGCAGTAAGGATGGTTTCCATAATTCCATATCCGATTATCATGCTTATTTCATATTTCAAAATCAGAAAAGAGTACGGATGGCTCACAGCAGGACTGTTCATGTTCTCAATTGGTGTCATGAGTCAGTTTTTCTTTTATTTCCTCATAGCAAGAATGTATAGCTGGGCAATACTATTTATGCTTGTGGCTTTCATTTATACAAAGGAAATTTACACAAAAGGGGAGTTGAAATACTGGATGATTGTCAGCATTGCATCTGTACTGGCTGCATATACCCATTATTTTGCAGGGATTTCTGCAGTGTGTCTGTTTCTGGTTTTAATATATTATGTTATTCGTAAAAACACAAGCCAGATCAGGAATCTGTGCATTTCTGTTGCAACGGGAATTCTTTTATATGCATACTGGATTCCGACTCTTTTTGCTCAACTGGATGCTATTCATCAGGGATTCTGGGTTCCTAGAGTTACTATCAAATCACTTATCGCGGATTTTGGATACTATGCATATTGCAATAATCTCTATTTTTCAGTTATTGCAATTCTAATACTTATTGCTATCATATACATGTATAAAAAGCAGATGGATGATAAATACGACGTGGACAACTTTTATCTTCTAACCGGGCTTGTGGTTTATGTGGGAACAATCATAATTGCCCTAATTGTTTCTCTTACATATAAGCCAGTCCTTCTTGCCAGATATTTGATTCCTGCCTCAGCGGTTTTATGGCTTTCAATTTCAATTCTAATCAACAAGATTAAAGACAGAAGGATAATGATGTATTCATTTGCCCTTATATGTCTGCTTCTGATTGTGGGAGTAGGATACACGATAAGTTCCAACATCACAATGTATAATGAGGGAATGGCTAAGGAAAACCTCTTCAATGAAATCACGCAGGATGAAAATGCATCACTTATCCTGGCTCGGCCGAACGGAGAAATATATTTCCTGGACTTTTCTGACAGGGTGGATACCTATTGTATCAAATATACCCTTGTCTTTGATAAGACGTCGGACAAGCTGCATCAGACATTCAATTTCAAGGACACGTCGGAAAAAGATATCTCGGATTTGGTTATAAACAATACGGACAGACATTTCTATCTGGTCAATATTATGACCTGGGGAAACCTGAATTTGAGTCCGCAAATCAACAAGACCACATTGCTGTCTGATCAGGGAATTGAAATATCCAAGCTGACAGTCAATGGGGACTGAAATTAACTATATAACATAATGGGGGCAATTTCCCTTTAATTACATGATATTGTCGATTGAATATCCTTTTCGTCTCATGGTGGGAGGTTCAACTGATGATATGTAAATTTTTGAATGAAATTTGTCTGTCGAATAATTGATTTTTGCTATTGTAATTTTTATACTTTGTTATTTTTTGTTAACTTTGGTTGATGTTATCTTTTAAAATATTGATATTGCTTTTAAAAAATACTTTTAACTATTGGGATATGTATCTAGCAAAGACTTAATCTGAATCAATTTTAATCATCAAAAATCATTAATATTTGAAATAAGGAAAAAATTATCAAAAAGACAATTGGAAGCTTTAGTTATGTGAATAATTAGTTTGATTTTGTCAAATCCTGAGTTAAAAAATGTGAATATTATTATCTTTTTTTAGATATTGCCTTAAAAGCAGTTAAACATAAATTAAAAGCAAGTAGGCACTTGCTTTCGATAAATATTATATACTTCTGTGAATAAAATAATATTTGACCAATTAATATTTATTGTGCGATTGTGTTAATATGGGAGATGATGCTAATAATAGTTATTATTATTTTTCATAAGCTTCCTTTTTTTAACCGCATTTTTTTTATAAAAATATTATTTGATGAAATTTAATTCATAATATATATTAATATAATTTTTTAGTTGGCGAAATGATATGTTAAAGAAACGATATTTATTTTTAATGGTAATTGTTTGTTTATTTGCTATTTCGACTGTTAGTGCAGAAGGAATAAATAATGAAACAAACATTGTAGTGAATAGTCAGGATTCAAGTTTAATGACTGATTCTGTAAGTGAACATAATACGTATTTGAGTGATGAAGAAATTCAAGGAAGTGCTGATAATGGTACTTTTAGTGATTTGCAAAAAATAATTAATGATGCCGGTGAGGGTTCAATAATTTCATTAGAAAAGAATTATATATATGATGAGGGATTTTCTAGTGATGGAATAACTATTAATAAAGTATTAACTATTAATGGTAATGGTTATACTATTGATGCTTTAGGTAAATCCGGTATTTTTAATGCTAATTCAGCATTAACTTTAGATAATATTGTTTTTAAAAATGGAAAATTAACTGG
>NZ_JAZRJY010000128.1:0-5092 GCF_045646045.1 Methanobrevibacter sp.
TCCTAATGATTTAGCACATTCAATAACTTCAGAAAAGTCATAGTCTTCCACAGTTTTTACGCCTTCCAATTTGGCTACGTCCATGGTGAACATTCTTTCTTTGTAAGCATCCAATGCCGGAAGTACGCAGTTACTGGTTCCAACAATAGCTGCATTGTATTTTTTAAAGACTGTTCTTTGATCATGCCATGCTCCACCTAACTGTCCTGCCAAGTTTTCATACTTGTTTAAACCAGGATAACCATGTGCAGGCAACATTTCAGAGTGGGTGTAAACCTTAATGTTAGTTCCTTCCACCTGTTTTAACAGTTCTTCCAATGCTTTCAAGTCATGACCAGTTACAATGATGGCCGGACCTTCCTGTGCACCGACTTTTACTTCGACAGGCTGTGGTTCGCCGTATGCTTCGATATGAGCATCTTTGAGTAATCTCATTACATCCACACTTACCTTACCAGCTTCCAATGCCAATGCAACCAAATCTTCAGCATCAAAGTTGACATTGGTCAAGGTTGTGTATAACCCTTTAGTCAAGAATTCATCAATTTCAGGATTTTTCTTACCTAAAACATTAGCATTATAGTTATATGCACTGATTCCTTTCATAGTAAATATTAAATTATCCTGCAATCTAGCTACAGTAGGTTTTTTTCCACAAACTCCACTTACAGTACATCCAGTACCTTTAGCGGTCTGGGAACATTGATAACAAAACATATCTAATCCGTCTGCCATTTTAATTACCTCGAAATTAATTGTTACTAATAGTATAATATGAAAAGTATTTAAAGATTTTGTAACTAGTTAAGGGTGAAAAGTGACAAATATAAATAATATAATAAAAATATAATTAAATATGAATGATGATGTACACCTATTGAAAGGAATTGGCCTAACAATGTATGAGGCTCAAGCATATGTAACACTCACTTCATTAATCTCAGCGACTGCAGTTGAAGTGTCTGAAAAATCAGGTATTCCTCGCAGTAAAATATATGACGTGTTGAAGAAACTGAATGAAAAAGATTTCATAGAAATCGAAGACGGAAGACCATTAACATATAACGTCAATTCCCCCGTTGAAGTCCTATCCCGAGAAAAGGAAAAAGTGAACAGACAAATTGATGATACCATAACCAGGCTAACAAATATCTATGAAAACGGAATGAATCAGGTACAGGCACCGATATGGAGAGTTTACGGTGTTGAAAAAATCATCAATCAGGAAATAGAAATCATCAAGAGATCAAAAATCTCAGTTAATATGAGAATAGGATTTTTGTTTGAAAATGAAGCGGAAGCATTAATAAAAGCATTTAAAAACAATAAAAAATTAACTGTAAATATCCTTGCATCACCAAAATGCTACATAAACAATGAAGAAATAGATATTATTAAACTCTTTAAAGACGCAGACATTAACATTCAAAAGGCAGACATCCCATTTGCAAAAGTGCTGATAGCTGATTCAAAAGAAATGATGCATACCTACACTAAATTTAGTGAAGACAAAAGCGAAATCATTCCGGAAACCGCCATTGGAATATGGAACAAATACGAAGATGTTGCCAGAAACTATGATGAAAGATTTTTAAATCAGCTGGAAAAAATGAAAATGAAAAAAAGAAACAAATAACTCTACAGAATAAATTAAAATAAGAAATAGAAAAAATATCGTCACCATTAAAGTTATATGTAAACTAAATTTTAATCAGATATTTTCAGAAATAGTCTAAAAAAAAGAAGAAAATGTTGAGATGATTAATCTCAACTGGAAATGGTTATTTTGTTTGAAACAGCAGCACCATTAGAATACATTGAAGTGATAATATATTCACCAGCCATCAAGTTAATGTTTAAGCTAGCTATTCCACTAGCATTAGTTATCTTATTATAGAAAACACCATTGATGTTAAATGTAATATTTTGGTCTGCAAAAGGATTTCCCTGAGCATCCAACAACCTTGCTTCAAACTTGGATCCATCACGATACTTCATGGTTAAATCCTCAGTTTCAAGAATCGGCTTGACCGTAATGGTATTGGCAGTTTTATAGCCCTTATAATCTGCCGTGATAATATATTCACCAGGATTCAAGTTAATGTTCAATTTGACGTGGCCAGTTGCATTGCTTGTTCTTTTGTAGAATACCCCATTAATGTTAAATTCAACAGTTTCATTGGCACCGACAGGGTTTCCTTTATCATCTAAAAGCTTAATGACATATTGTGAATCATTTTTATAATATTTTGTCAAGTTTTCATTGTCGACAATATTCGGCAATACAGTAACAACATTTGAATACATTTCAGTTGAATTAGGATTAATTGCAGTGATAATGTACTCACCAGGATTCAAGTTAATGTTCATCTTTGCAACACCACTTGCATTGCTTGTTCTTTTGTAGAATACCCCATTTATATTGAATTCAACAGTAGCATTTGTCAAAAGATTACCGTTTGTATCTACAAAAGTAGCATAATACTGTGTTTCGTTCCTAAAGATTTTAGTAATGTTATTTCCACTAATAGTTGATTTAATGACAACATTGGACTCCTTTTTAATATCATCATAAAAGACTGTTGCAGTATAATTTCCTGCAGGAATTCCTAAAGCCAAAGATGCCTGACCATCAGTGCCTGTTGTTCTAGTGTAATTAACCCCATTAATATTAATTTTAACCGTAGCATTATCTATTGGATTGCCTACATAATCTTTTACCGTTACAACAAATTTTTCAGGCCCTTTGTAGTATTTAATCACATCTGGAGCTTCGACAGTGACGGAAGTTTCGTTAACTATATTGAAGTTAATTAAACCGAAAACACTGAAACCATCTCCATCATCTTCTGATTGCATTATTTCATATTGGATTAAAACATAATTGCTGCCCATTTTGTAATCAGAATATTCACCCACATTAATTGTGAATACTCCATCTTTCCATACATCCATCAATTCCTCATTTGAAATTGGATCGAAGATTTGATTATCATCAGGACCCATAAGTCCCCAACCTAAAACATGATATGGTATTAAATTACCATATTTTGGTTCATCAGCCCCAAATGAAATTAGAATATCTTCACCTGCAAGATAGGTGTCCTTATCGGAGGTTAAGTTTAATCCTAAAACATTGAATTCACCTGTTGCGAAATCATTTTCAGTCCCATTATGGACAAAAGTGATGTTTGCATCATAATGTCCAACTTTTAAGAATCTGGCACCTTCAGAAAGGTCATCATAATAATCATAGAACTTATCCTCCATTGAAAACATAAAGAAAGAAAATGGAGTAATATTTCCCGCAAATTCACCATTTAGGTAAATCCGATAGTAATCGTCAGATGAAATTTGATGGGATATTGATAATTCTATAACATCCCTGATGTCTTCGGTATAACCGACATCTCTAAAATTAACACCATCATCCACTAATTTGACCGGAATATCATTGGTTACATTGTCAACCAATTCACCATTATCTGCATACAGCTCTAATCTAATACTGTAATTGCCAGATTCCGTAATATCCAAATCGTTTAATTTAACTGAGCGGGCCTGTGCTTGCCAGCCCCAACCATCATTATATATTAGGTCTGTTATACTAATGTTATCTTTTAATTGATTGCCATCCTTAAATATGTTTACATAATAACCTGAAAGATTTTCAGGGACTTCTATGACAAAAATGTCATCTGTAACATAGTGGAATGCACCAGGAATCCATTTACCTTCCTCATCCTCCTCTTCTTCCGGTTCAGCAACAATAACATTTACAAGAGCTACATTAACAATCCCTGAGTAAGTTTTTAATAATGTGGAATCTTTTATGAAGTCCAGTGTAATGTTGTATTCGCCTGCTTCAGTAATTCCTATTTGACTGTCAGTGAATTCATAAACCGGTTCTCCTTCATAATCCTCCCAATCTTTGCTAACATCATCTAAATCAGATACATTGAATGTTTTTTTAGAAATTTGTGAATTATTTCTTAAAACTGTTACTGCCAATTCATCAGCACCTTCAGGCAGTCCCCTTAATATGACTACAGGATTATTGTAAAGAATTGTAGAATACTGTGAGAAATAAGGACTGACATATAGATTTACATCACCTTCTGCAAAGCAGTAGTTTTCTCCATCCTTGAAAAATTGAGCAGTAAATGTGCCCCCAGTGTCATCAACATCAGGAGCATCATCTATTAAATTACCCGTTCTAATGAGGTAGAATTCATCATCGTTATCAATTTGAGTGATATTCAATTCTTTTTCAAACGGTTCATCTTCCAAATCCAAGATCGCATAAAAGTTATCATCTACACCATCAATTCCTGCTTTGGGAATTTTGACTATTACATCATTTTCAATTGCATTTGCACTGCAAAATTCGACATTTTCAATTTCATATCCCCTATCGTCATCCCCAGAATCATCAGGTTCGTCATCGGCGATTAAACTAATGCTATCGCCAGCTGTCAGATTATCGTCAGATGCAATATCTTCAGATGCACTAACAGCACCAATCGCTAAAATTGCCAGTAAGAAAATACTTACAAGCATTATCTTTTTATATTTCATATAAACACCATTAGGTATATTATCCTATTAAATTTATTCATTAATGATAAATTAATAAGATATTAAAATATCTATTAAACGTATTATATATATATTTAATAATCTTGAAAATAATATAGATAATTAGCCAGAACTATGATGAAAGATTTATGAATCAGCTGGAAAAAATGAAAATGAAAAATAAATTTAAAGATTAAAATAAGAACTGGAAAAAATATCATCACCATTAAAGTTTATATGCAAACTAAATTTTAATCAAATATTTAAGAAATAGTCTAAAAAAAGGAGTCTGTAAAATTTTATAGGCCTATTTTATTTTTAGATGTTTTTCAGTCCAATTTTTCATTTGATAGTCTAAAAATGTTAGAATTCCATTTTTAGTCTTGTATAATTTCTTTATTATTTCTTGATTAGTTTGTCGGTAGTAATTTTCGACTTTGTTTGATGTTTTCCCAATATTTTCATCATCTAAGTGCTGTACATATCTGTGGAAGTGATTGATGATGTGTTTTCT
>NZ_JAZRJY010000129.1:0-2092 GCF_045646045.1 Methanobrevibacter sp.
CATCCCAATTATGCCAAATATAAAAGATATGCCAAAAATAGGTGAAATCACTATTGGTCCTGTTATATCCTCAACACATACCGACATGAGTGCTGTTTACTGGATAGGAAACAACGGTTTAATTGACAACTGCATATTCACCGGCAACACAGCAATAAACGGAGGAGCAATAACCTGGAAAGGAAACAATGGAGCCATTAACAACACATTATTCATAAACAATACAGCACAGGGAATAGCAGGCGCCATTTACATGGCTGGAGAAAACAATATAATAAGCAACTGTAATTTTACAAACAGTATCTCCCTATTATCCGGAGAAGCCATTTATCTAGATCCCGGACGAAAAAATATCACCGCCAAAAACCTGAAATCCAACGAATTACTCATAATTGACGGACAAAAAACCAATATTGGTGCGGATGCCCTTCTATATACAAATTGGGTTGATATTAGCCCCTTTGAAAATGACAGACAAATCGACATTATCCCATTATTATATAAAACCATTACTTTAGGAGGCATAAATTACCTGGCAGACAATAAAACATCATATATCGGTTCATACAACAGCACTAGCGGAGATTTCGTATTGATAACATATACAAATTATGGAGAAATAATGGAAGAATATTCAGGAATTGAATACATCAGACAATTCTCATTCACAAACATAACAGACCTTAGCCAAGTTTTCACAGATGCATACCACACAACTTACACAACATCCACCGTACAGATAGGAACAGTATATATCAATAATGCAGATGACTATGCCAAATTATTGGCAAAGAAAAACTACCCAAAATTCTTTTCAAGACAAAAAGATGAAACCCGAGAATTAAACATCATATTTACAAAAAAATTATCCATCAACTCCAACAGCTGCTTTAATCTGGATGCAACCGGCTGCGACATAATAACCCTCTACGGCAACGACTCATCAATAATGGCAAAAAATGAAGTTAGAAATGAGGACAAATGGATAACCAACACTAAAACCAGTTTCATTGCATACAACATCCAAGTAGGCGGATTCAACACCGCAATAGAAAACAAAGGCGGTTTAGTCATCTTAAACAACGTAAAATTACACGACAACAAAATGGACTATATCATATATCCGGATTGGGGAGCAGCAATACTAAACACAGGATACTGCATATGTAACAACTGCAGTTTCACCAACAATTACTGCTCCAAAGGAGGAGCAATCTTCAACTACGGAACACTGGAACTCAACAACTGCACATTCAAAGGAAACTATGCATATCAGGATGGAGACAATATCTTAAATGTAGGCGAAGGTATTGTCATATATAACGGAAATAAAATAGTCCACGGAAACTACGGCCCAATTATCTATAAAGAAAATGCAGATACCGTATTAAATGACGTACTTATTATTACAGCACTAATAACTGGAATCGTGTTAATTATAGTTGGAACATTTTTCTTAATAGTAGGCCAACCAATAATAGCCGTTTGTTTAATTTCTGCAGGTGCAATTTTAATAGGTGGCGCTACTATTTTAAGTTCACTATATTATAATTCAAGAGATGACGTTCTATTTCATGATAAACAGAATTTAACTCCAGAAAATATTACAGCCCCAATTAAAAAAATAGATGAAATCATTTTTAATTAACTTTAGATAATAATACCCCATATTACAACACAGGTGAGTGATACCATTCGAAAGAGACATATATTAATAATATTAATTATTGCTTTTATAAGTATTTCTTGCGCATCAGCAAGTGACAATACAAATATAACCGCAAATTCTGGTTCAGATATCCACACAAATAATATACCTGCACCAGGAAATTTTGATGACCTGCAAAACGATATTGCAAATCTCAACCCCGGAGATATTTACAATATAAATCAGGATTATATTTTTGACCCATGCAGTGACCCAAATTATATTGGTCCAAAAATCATTACACATGAAGGCATATTAATTGCAACAGATAACGTAACTATCAACGGTAACGGCCACATTATTGACGGAAATTACAATACCGCACTTTTTAAAATAACCGGAAACAACGTTAAAATCATAAATTTGACTCTTATCAATGCAAAA
>NZ_JAZRJY010000130.1:0-13223 GCF_045646045.1 Methanobrevibacter sp.
TTTTTTTCTTCAATAACTCTTTTATATCAATTTTTGTTATTTTTGATGTTTATTACATTTTCGTGTAGGCAACATTTCCGCCTTTAATTTTTAATTTTATGGCTAATTATTAATTTAATAGATGATATAATATTTATGAAGTTTTTATTTTTAATTTAAATAGTTTAAAAAAGAGTAATACTTTAATAACATTTATATGGTTATTACTCCCAATAATAAAATAGATTATTCATTTAATTTGATTAATTGAGTAATTAATGAGATAATATTTAAAAAATGGTTGGCGAGAGTAATATGGAAATTTATATCGAAAAAGTTGCTATGATTCGACCTTTAACAAATCCAAAAAATTGTGATTTAGACTTGGAAATGGATTGGTCAATTGATTATACCCATAAGGATCAAAACTATATTGGATATAATTGTATTTTGAAATCAATTTTCTTAGATTTAAACTTTAAAATTGAAGGTATTTTGAAATTAGAGGATTTTGAGGAATTTAAAGAGGAAACATCTTCTCGAATTATTTTAAATAATTCATTTGACATGCTGATGAAAATGTTTTCCTTAACTGTACAATCAACTCATAATTTATCAGGCGATGAATCTGAGTGTAATTTTGGAAATGAAAATGTTTCTAATGCTCTTTATAACTAATTAGGTGATATGACATGTTAGAAATAAAACACACGTTATGCCCTTCCTGTAGTGTTGGTTGTGGTATTAATGTTGTTTCACATGAGGGGGATGTAGTTGGAACCTATCCATATAAAAGACATCCGGTTAATGAAGGAAAAAATTGTTTAAATGGCAGAAATTCAATTGAAGCATATAAAAATAAATTAAGTAGTGCTATTGTTTCAAATTCTAATGTAGACATAGATAAAGCAATTGATGAAATTTGCAG
Source organism: Methanobrevibacter sp. (assembly GCF_045646045.1). Lineage (GTDB taxonomy): Archaea > Methanobacteriota > Methanobacteria > Methanobacteriales > Methanobacteriaceae > Methanocatella. The sequence continues at coordinate 908 of NZ_JAZRJY010000130.1, forward strand.
CAATCTTAAATCAAAAGATTCAGAAAAAATTACTGTATTTTGCTCTGGAAACAATAGTGTTGAAGATATTGAAGCAATTAAAAGTTTTGCTGAAAAAAATAATTATAATATAGCTTTTTATGCTGATAATATTGTAGATATTGATGGGGAAGTTGCATCTTATGAGGATGTTGAAAAAGCATCTAAACTTATTGTTATCGGGGATGTATTATATACTAATCCGTTAATTGGAAGAAGAATTATTCATGCAAAAGATAATGGGGCTAATGTTTATTCTTTTACTCCTGAGGGTTCAGTAACTTCAAATGTTTCAGATGAAATTTGTGACAGTATTGATGATGTTTTAAATAATTTTGGAGATAATCTTGATGAATCATCAGTAATTTTATTCAACACTGTAAATTCATCCGAAGATTTGGATAAAATTAAAGAAATTGCAGATAAAGCAAACTCTAAAATATTGCCTGTTTTCAGTAAGTGTAATTCAAAAGGAGCTTGCAGTATTTTAAAAGCCCAATCAAAAGAAGAATTGGTAGAATTATTAAATGGTACAGATTTATTGCTTGTTTTCAATGATGATTTGGTTCCTGAAATTGATTTCGACTTCGGCTCAATTTCAACTATTGCAAGTTTTGTGCCATGTGAAAATTCAACTTCAAATGCTTCACAAATAGTTGTTCCAGTTAAATCCTGGCTTGAAAGTGATGGCAGTTTTGTAAATGCTATGGGTGAGACTCAAACATTTGGTGCGGTAATTGAATCAGATGCATTGGGTGTTGATGAAGTTATTGAAAAAATCCAAAATAAATTGTGAGTGATAATATGAGTTATGTTTTAGCTAGATCAAAAAATCCAGACATTCAGGAAGCCGGAGAATGTGGTGGGGCAGTAACAAGTATTTTCAAATATTTATTAGATGAAAATATCGTGGACGGTGTATTGGCCTTATCTCCTGGTGATGATATATATGACGGTGTTCCAACATTTGTAACTGATTCTCAAGATTTGATTAAAACTGCAGGTTCTTATCATTGTGCCCCAACAATGTTTGGAGATATAATCCAAAAGTATCTTTCAGATAAAAAAGTTGCAGTATCAGTAAAGCCATGTGATATTCGTTCAATTGATGAACTTATAAAAAGACATAAAATTAATCCGGATAACATTTTTACCGTTGGTTTAAACTGTGGTGGAACCGTATCACCTGTAAGTGGAAGAAAAATGATAGAACTGTTCTATGATATTAATCCTGATGATGTTGTAAGTGAAGAAATTGACAAAGGACAATTTATTGTAGAGCTTGCAGACGGTAGTGAAAAAGGTGTAAAAATTCATGAACTGGAACATGAAGGATATGGCCGTCGTTTGAATTGCCAAAGATGTGATGTAAAAATACCTAGAAAAGCTAACATTGCTTGCGGTAACTGGGGAGCAAGTGATGGTTGGACATTCATTGAAATAAATGATGAAAAAGGTGAAGAATTAATTAACGGCGCTCAAAAAGCAGGAATTTTAGAAACTAAATCACCTTCCCAAGATGCAATTGATGCAAGATTAAAAGTTGAAGGCATCATGATAAAAATGTCTAAAAAGAATCAGGATTCCAATTACGATAAAGTAAGTGGAATAAAGGAATGGGATCGCTGTATTAGATGCTGTGCATGCAGGGATGTCTGTCCAATCTGTTGGTGTTATGAAAACTGTGAACTCAATAAATCTTACTTTAATGCATCTGACGTTCCTCCAAGTCCGATTGCATTCCAGGGTATTAGATTATCTCATATGAGTTTCAGTTGCGTAGATTGCGGACAGTGTGATGATGTTTGTCCAATGGACATACCGGTTTCATTAATTTTTGATAAACTGCAAAAGAAATATCAAAATAGAACCGGATACGTAGCAGGTGTAAGTGATGATGTAAAACCACCATTATACAGTCCTGCAAAAGAGGAATTATGAGGTGTTTTTAATGTCTGATAAATTAAAAATTGTTGGATTATTATGTAATTGGTGTTGTTATGGTGGAGCTGACACCGCAGGTACTGCACGTATGCAATATCCACCAAATGTAAGAATTATTCGTGTAATGTGCTCCGGAAGAATTAATCCGTCAATGATTTTTAAAGCATTTGAAGAAGGAGCAGACGGAGTATTTGTAGGAGGCTGCCATATTGGGGACTGCCATTATGATGCAGGTAACTACAAATGGTCTAGAAGATCTAAAATTGTTGAAGATATTCTTGAAGAATTTGGAATTGAAAGGGAAAGATTCCGTCATGAATGGATTTCAGCATCAGAAGGTGAAAAATTCCAAACAACTATGGAGGAATTTCATAAAACCCTTCAAAAATTAGGTCCTTTAGAGTTGGAATAAAATTATAATCAGCCATATAACTTTAATAGCCATTATAATTATAATGGCTATTCTTCCCTCTATAATTGTTTTTCTAAGATTAGTGTTTAGATACTAATCTTAGAAAAATAGTTTGACAATAATGTTTGATTATTTTTCGTTTGATTATTTTATATTAAAATACATACATCAGCCTTAGAGGTATTTCAAAATTGTCGGCATAACCAGTTTTGGGATATTCCTCATTAATATAAAATAATTGTTTAATTTAAAAAAAGAGAGTAGTTATGGAGAACATAACTGTCTTTCACTGTCTACAATAGCTATTAGGGTAATCTCACAATTGTTATCCTAAATGGCTATTTTTTAAAACTTTTTTTCTTTAACTTTATATTAAATAAAAAACAAAATATTTTATGGTGATATTAAATGGTATCCGAAAATATGGAAAAAGCATTAAATGCTCAATTAAACGCTGAGGTATACTCAGGATATTTATACTTATCCATGGCAGCTTATTTTGAAGATGAAGATTTAGCAGGATTTGCTAACTGGATGAGAGTACAAGCAGCTGAAGAATTAGAACATGGTATGAAATTTTATGACTACATTATCAGAAGAGGAGCTTCTGTAACATTAACTGCAATTGAAGGACCTCAAACTGAATGGGATTCTCCATTAGCTGCATTTGAACATGTTCTATCACACGAACAAATGGTAACTGGATTAATCAATGATTTAGTTAATTTGGCTATTGAAGAAAAAGACCATGCAACCAACAATTTCTTGCAATGGTTTGTTGAAGAACAAGTTGAAGAAGAAGAAAACGCAATGGAATTATTAGCTAAAGTTAAATTAGCAGATGGCGATAACAGATTAATTTATGAATTAAACAAAGAATTAGGTGAACGTTCACCTTCCGAAGACTAGATTTTTTCTAGTCACTTTTTTATTTTTTTTAGGTGTTAAAATGAACTATCCAGAAGGTCCGACAGATAAAGCAAAAATTGATTCTACTGAAAATAATGCCGAATTAATTGGTGTTAATGATTTTGGCAGTGTTTATATACATGGTCCTTTTGGAGATAAGAGTTCGGATGTTAGGATTGCTTATGTAATTGGAATGCATCCTCTTGAAAGCAAATCTCACAGAGCTTTATTTGATGAGTTAACACAAAGAAAAGACTTGAAATATTGCTATTATATTTATAATATTCATGTTAACAATACAAATAGTGATACTGAGGGCCGTCTTGAAGGTCAGCTTTTAGCACAAGAGTTTATTAAAGACGACATTATTGATAAGAAATATAATCTGTTTTTAGATATTCACTCAAACAGGGGACTACGTGGCCCTGGAGAATATGAAATTACCAATTTTGTTTTTGCACCTAGTTTTGACGATAATTCAACCAGATATGTAAATGATATCATTGATTCTATTGAAGAACTGGTTTATTATGCGCCGGAACATAGAACAAGCCCTCCATTTATAACAGAACCGACAGCCAATGCAGGAATTCCTACAATCGTTTATGAATGTTATACTTATGAAAAAATGGAATTTACACGAATGCTGGCTTCAAAGTTAGTTAGCTGTGTTGATAACATGGAGATAGTATGAGATACGACAAAAAACTACTATTTTATTTAATTATTAGTATATTAATATTGGTTGATTTTGTTTTTTTAATCTATGTATCATTTTTTTCAACTGATCCTTTTTTAAAAAATCTTTTCCTGTATTTTGATTTTGCATTGTGTATTGTTTTGTGGATTGAATTTTTCTACAGCTATAAGCATGCTGATAATAAAAAGCATTACTTGAGGGAAAATGCTTTAAGTATTTTGGGAATGTTTCCTTATTATTTTATATTTTTAAGGCCATTCAGATTAATCAAATTAATTCACTATATTAAGCTGTTTGCCATTCATCATGAAAGTGATACTTTGGAAAATTTTTTAAAAAGAACTTTATTGGATAAAATTCTTTCAGTAGGAGTTATTTTTGTTTTTTTAGTTTCATTACTTATGTATTTGGTTGATTCTGAAATCAATGATTTTACAACAGCTCTATGGTATGTTGTTGTTTCTATAACTGCTACGGGTTATGGGGATGTTGTTCCGGGTACTTTAATGGGTAAAATCATTGGTATTATTGCCATGATTGGTGGAGTAATTATTTTTGCAACCATTACTGCGGTCATTTCATCAATATATGTATCAAAAATCAGTAAAGATTCCCATACGGATTTGGAATCAAAAATTGATGATTTAACACAAGAAGTTAAAGAATTAAACAAGAAAATTGATGAGCTAAATAAAGAAAAAGATTGAGGTATTTAATCTCAAAAGTCACCATCTACTTTTTTCCTGAATTTTTTTGCTATCAATATTTCCATATATCAATTATCTTAAACAAATGGGGCTTTTTATTTAATTTTTAAAATAATTTTGCCAAGAAATATTTTGGGAAAAAAATAAAAATTCATCAGTTAAATTATTTATACTCTCTTATTTTTTATTTATTCATGAATGTAAGTGCATACTTGCGGTAAAATATATATTATTTTATCAAAATAACTATATTTAGATAATATTTGTTTTTAACAATTTTTAATTAAATAGTGATGATATGAAGTTTAAAAATTATTTAAGTGTATTAATATTGACAACATTTTTTTTATTGTGTATGTCTTGCGCTTGTGCAGGTGATGTTAATCAAGTCAATAATGCTTCAGGTACTTTCAGTGAATTAAACAATGATATTAGTGGTCTTCATACTGGTGATACGTATAATTTTTCAAAGGATTACTATTTTGAATCCAATGGATATTCATTTTATTATCCCATTATTGATATTAAGGCTGATAATGTAACTATTAATGGTAATGGGCATGTTATTGATGCTGGTAATGATGGATTAACTATTTTTAAGGTTACTGGAAACAATGTCAGAATTTTTAATTTGACATTTGCCAATTCCTACCCTAGCAGCCGTATTGTGGATTGGCAAAGTTCTGATAAATCTGAAATCTATCAGGCAAATGTTAACAGTCCTCTTTCCTGGTATGGAAATAATGGTGTTTTGTCAGATTGTGTCTTTTCAGGAAATACTGCAGTTAAGGGTGGTGCCGTATACTGGAGCGGAAATGAAGGTCTTATTGACAAATGTCTTTTCATAAACAATAAAGCCAAAATTGGCGGTGGACTTTTCATAGGCGGTACAAACAATACTGTTAGCAATACTCGTTTTGTAAATTGTTCTTCATCATTATCTGGTGAGGCCATTTATGCTGAAAGAAATAGAAAAAATTTAACTTTTAGAAACATTTCTGCTAATCCGAATATTTTGCTTATTGATGGTGCTTCATCCAATCTTGATGTAAATAAGTATTTCAACTATAATTATTTCTCCCTTATGGGTGATGAACTTGTTGATCTTGTACCTTTAATCTATACTGTATTTACCAAAGGAGGCATTAATTCTTATAATGATATTTGCTATTATGGAATGTATTCAAAAGATACTAAAGATTTGACATTATCCCTTACTAAGAATTTTGGTGATGTTTCATATACTAAAAATTATATATTCTCCAATATAGTAGATTATAACAAGATTTTTGAAGATTTGTTCTATAATAATGAAAACTATGTGAATTCATATAATTTAGTCAAAAATGTTTACATCATCTCACAGCTTACTGCATTTTCCGATTATTATCGTGCTAGAAATACAAATCTCGCAGTTTTTAAACCATTATTAGATACTCTTCATAATCATGCTCATGGTGAAATTGATGAGAATAATATCTGGTTAAAATTAATAGGATTCAGTGCTGTTCCTGTAACTTTTACATTAAATATCAATTTTTTAGGTTCCTATGAGATTTGTTATCTTGATGCAATAGTTGTAAGTGATATGGGCTTTGATATAATTAACATCAATGGTCACGGTTCGAAAATCTATTCCTCAGGTAAAGATGACGATGAATACACATGGATTCAAAACTCTGAAAATAAAGTAGTTGTAGCTTCAGATTTGATTATTGAAAGATTCAATACTGCTGTTGTCAACAAAGGTGGGGCATGTTATTTCAACAATGTCCAATTCAATAAAAATAAGGTGGATTATTTAATTAAAACGGATAATGGTGGTGCAATTTTAAATGAAGGCCTTGTTGTTTGTAACAATTGTTCTTTCACTGAAAACTATGCTAAAAACGGTGGAGCAATCTTCAATCAAGGTTCATTAATCCTTAATAACTGTACATTTGAAAATAATGAAGCATATGGCCAAGGTGATAATGTCGCATTTGTTGGGGGATCTCAGGTAAAGATAAATGGTGAAAACATTACGAGCAATACAGATATTGCCCAATTATATAAAGATTCTCGTACTGCAATAGTTGCTATTAGTATAATTGCAGTTTTCGTTGTAAGTATTGCTGTGATTTGTTATGGAGGCTTTTTTGTTGCTACTCTGCTCATTGCTAATTTTGCATTTGATCCTATTATTGCTTTAAGTGTTGGTGTGGCAGCTGTGGCGGTGCCATATCTTGGACTTTTTGGTATTACAGCATATATTTATACATCTTCTGATGATGATAGTCAAGAGGTTACTGAGATTGTTATTTAATTGATTTTAGGACTATTTGTCCTTATTTTTCCTTTTTTTTTTACCATGAAATCATTGGGATTTCAATCGATATTCTCAAAATATTGGCTTCATATATATCGATTAAAAAAGAGAATATTGGTGATGATTGGTTGTTATTAGTTAACTTTTTTTTATAATGAATAAACTTCTTCACATGGAACAATAGGGATATTGTTTTTGTTTAAAATATCAATTAAAGCATCTATGTCATCTGCATGAAGCAGTAAAATAGCTTTTCCTTCCTTTTCATGTGTAAATGCATAAAGATATTCTAAATCAATATTATTGTCCCTGATTATATTCAAGACACTTGTAAGGCCGCCAGGTGCATCGTGCATTTCAACGCCGATGATTTCGGTTATTTTAACAAGGAAGTTATTCTGCTCTAAAGCCTCTTTTCCTTTATCCGGGTCATCGACTACAAGTCTTAAAATACCAAATTCTGATGTATCTGCCATACACATTGCTCTGATATTAACGTCAGCAACTGTAAGGACTTCCAAAGGTTTTGATAAACTGCCCATTCTGTTTTGTAAAAATATTGATAGTTGTTTGATTTTCATTTATTTCACCTAATGTAAATTCCTTTCATCAATAACTCTTTTTGCTTTTCCTTCAAATCTAGGTAATGTTTTAGGTTCTACAAGAGTTACTTTTACTCTAATACCTGTTTCATTCTCAATGGATTTTCCAATTTTTTCTTGAATTGCCATCATTTCTTTAACACCATCAAAGAAAATATCTGCGGATGCTTCTACTTTCACTTCAATTTCATCCAGAGTTCCAGGTCTTGTAACTATTATTAAATAATGAGGCTCTACATCACCCGCTCTGAGCAATGCCTTTTCAATTTGTGAAGGGAAAATAGCTACTCCTTTGACTTTAATCATATCATCAGATCTGCCGGTAATTCTACTCATTCTTGCATGTGTTCTTCCACAGCTGCATTTTTCATAGGTAATTTTGGTTAAATCTTTTGTTCTGAATCTAATTACAGGCATTCCTTCTCTTTCAAGGTTGGTTAAAACAAGTTCTCCAGGAGTATTCGGTTCTAAAGTTTTTAATGTATTTGGGTCAATAATTTCCGGATAGTAAATGTCTTCTGAAATATGAAGGCCTTTCTGGGCTTCACATTCAACACCTATTCCAGGTCCCATCAGTTCAGTTAATCCATAGATGTTGTAGGCTTTTGCGCCGAAGATTTCCTCTACTTTTTGTCTGATTTCTTCAGTCCACATTTCAGCTCCAAAACCTATTGCTTTAATTTTTAAATCTTTAGGGTCAATTCCTTCATCTAAAGCGACTTCACCTAAATGAATTCCGTAAGATGGTGTAAAGATAATTCCTGTAGCTCCGAAATCACTCAGGATATCGATTTGTCTTCTGGTTTGGCCGGTTGAAATCGGAATGATTGTTGCTCCAACTTTATGACATCCGTAGTGAATACCAAATCCTCCGGTAAACATTCCGTATCCGTGAGTATTTTGCAGAATGTCATCTTTGCCGATGCCCATCATAGAAAGTCCACGGGCTATTGTTTCTGCCCATGTATCCAAGTCCTTTTCAGTATAACCTGATACTACTGGTTTTCCTGTTGTTCCTGAAGATGAATGCAATTCCTTAATTTCTGACATGTCAACTGCAAATAATCCATAGGGATAGCTTTCACGCAAATCGTCTTTTGTAATGAATGGTAATTTTTCAATATCTTTTAAACATTCTATATCTTCTGGAAAAACTTCAGCTTCACTGTATTTCTTATTATAATAGGGAATTTTATCAAATGCCCTTTTTACAGTCTTTTGAAGTTTTTTTAGTTGTAGTTCTTCAAGGTCTTGCCTTGACATTGTTTCTATTTCTTCGTTCCATATCATGGATTAGCCTCATTTTTAGTTTAATATTATAATTATGTTTTTAGTTTAGTTTAAATTTTATTATTAGTAATACTTTTTTTAATTTTATTATTAGATTAGTAATACTTTAAGTATATTTATATATTACTAATTATTTATTTTATATTATACCTAATCAATGGTATGAATATTAATTATGGGGGTAAATGATGAAATTTAAGAATAATATAATTTTTTTAACAATATTTATTTTTTTAGTAATAATTTCTTCAGGAATTGTTTTTGCAGAAGATTCTGCAATGCCTCTGGTTGACAATGGTGAAGTATCTGGTGGAGTTGAGATTTCATCAGTAAATCCATTTACTTCAACTAATGGGGAGCTAGTTTATGAAATTCCTGAAAACGTAACTGAAATAAAATCTGTAAATGTTGTCGTTTCTTCATATTCTGGAAGTGGAGCTCCAACTTATGGATTAACAACTAATATTTCTTTAAAAACAGATGATGGAATAAGTGTTTTAGAATATGCGAATTTAACATATCCGGATAATACAGCCAGTGATCCGGTTATTTATCCGATAACCAATAATACATCAAAACAATATTCAGATTATCAAAGTTTATTCGATATAACGGATAAAGTGAAAAATCTGTCTGGCGGTGATACCATAACAATCACTGTAAACAATACTGCTTTAACAGATTATAGCTTTGATGGTAGAATAAAATTGATTGCATTAATATGTGCATATGATGACAGTGATAACGATAAGATATCTTACTGGTTAAATATTGGTCAGGCATGGACAAAAGAAACATTAACTACAATATTCAATACAAAAGATTTTGATGATGATTATGATGAGGTTACATTAGAATCTATTGCTTTATCTAGTGCAGATGCTACATACAGATTAAATGGGGATTTATTATTTGACCCTGAACAGGAAACTGGAAGTTATTATATATATGATGTTTGGGATATAACTGAAAATTTCATACCTTTAACAGATACTAATTTAACATACACATCTTCAAAAGCATCTACTTATGCATCATATAAGGCTTCAGTTCAATTATTAAAAATTACTACACCAGAACCATACTTTATAGCTGGAAAAATTACACCGCCGTATTCAGGTACAGTATTTGCTGGTGTTAATAATACTTTAACTGTAACTGTTACAAACGGTAACATTGATTTCGAAGGCAGTGCAATATTATTGGCTGATGGTAAAGAAATTGCTCATGAGAACTTATCTATTGATGCAAATGATGAAACCGAAATTACTTTCATTGATCCAACTATCAGACCTATTGACGAAACTACTGTAAATGGAGCTAATAACACTAATGTATTGTACACATTGAACTTTGTACATAAAGATTTCATTTTAAATTCAACCAATGCTAGTTTCAAAGTATTGTATAATGGTAATTTAGGTAAAGACTTTGCTTATCCTGCTTCCAATGCAAGTACCAATCGTATTTATAATATTACTGGTGATGTTATTATTTTAACTCAGGATGTTTCTAAATATGCCGGTACTGGAGTAACTAATGTCAATTACACATTTGAAGTCGATTCTTCTGATATTAGTAACAGTTTACTTTATGTAGCTTATAATTGGGATAAGATTGCTGGTGGAGACTTTAATGATTGGAATATCACATTCAATAATCAGGCCATTACTCCTATTGATACTTATCGTGATCAGTCCAATTTGGGAACTTATGGTAAATATGGTTATGGTTTGCTTGTTTATGATGTAGCTGATTTATTGGCTGCTGGTGAAAATGTTTTGGTTTTAAATAAAGCTGCTGGTGGTTGTGCTGTTTATCCTCCTACTTTGCTTGTTTTAACTGAAAATGATGAAAGTGAAACTTATAAAATAGTTTACATTGCTGAAAATGCGGATTTATTATCCAAACAGGTAAATCTTGAGACTGGTTCATACACATTTATGGATGATATCGAAACTGCTGATTTATTAAATTCAACTTTATATGTATTTGCTGCTAGTGGTCAAGCCGGTGAAGGTAATCTTATTGTAAATAATAATATCTGTGAAGATATCTGGAATGGAACAAGTTCCTCATATGATTATTATATGATTGATATGATTAATTCTACATTAGAAAATAATGTTATTTACTTCGAAGCTACCGGTTCAACTATTGTAGCATTACAAAATGTTTTAGTTGTTGAATTTGAACGTCCTATTGAGATTTCTGCTCCTGATGTAACTAAATACTATCATGGCTCTGAAAGATTTGTTGTAACTGTAACTGATTATAAAGGCAGTCCATTGGCAAATAAATCAATTGAAATAGGTATCAATAACGTAAATTATACTAGAACTACTGATGCTAAGGGTATTGCAAGTATCGCTCTTGAATTGGGTGCTGGAGTTTATGATGTTGATGTTACTGTAGATAATCAAACTGTTTATTCAGTTGTAACTATTTTAACAACTGTCAACGGTACTGACATAACTAAAGTTTTCAGAAATGATACCCAATACTATGCAACATTTTTAGACAGTCAGGGTAAATATTTGGCTGATGGAACTACAGTTCAATTCAACATCAATGGTGTGATGTATGATCGTAAAGTATCTGGTGACAAAGGTCTTGCAAGATTAAACATTAACTTGGCACAAGGTGAATATATAATCACTGCAATGAATCCTGTAACGGGAGACAAAACATCAAACAACATTACTGTGTTGCCACTCCTTACAGAAAACAAAGACATTACCAAATACTACAGAAACGCTACACAATATACCGTTAAAGTTTTAGGTGCTGACGGCAAAGCTGTCGGTGCAAACGTAACTGTCAAATTCAACATCAATGGAGTCTTTTACGAAAGACAAACTGATGCATCAGGAATCGCTAAACTAAACATCAACTTACAGGCTGGAGATTACGTCATAACTGCAGAATACAACGGCTGTACTGTATCTAATAACATCAAGGTATTGCCTATATTAAATGCAACAGACATTACAATGAAATACCGCGATGGAACCCAATTCAAAGCCAACTTAGTTGATGGCCAAGGTAAACCTTATGCAAATCAGAATGTTACATTCAACATCAATGGTGTTTTCTATAACAAATTGACAGATGGCAATGGTCAGGCAAAATTAAACATTAACTTAATACCTGGTGAATACATTATAACTTCAAGTTATAATGGTTGTAACATTGCTAACACAATAAAAATCAGCGCATAAGAGAAGTAATTCCACTTCTCTTCTTTTTTTATTTTTGAGGTTGACTCATAATTTTTGTGTTTAAATTTTTTTTACTTATTTTTATCCTTTAATTATTTATACTAGGAAGTACAATCTATTATTAGAGTTAATTAACTTTTTAGTTGTGTTTTTTATGGTTTTGAGAGAGGATAAAATTGGTCAGCAATTATTAATTCCTTTGGAC
>NZ_JAZRJY010000131.1:0-21610 GCF_045646045.1 Methanobrevibacter sp.
TTTCTTAAGATATGGTATTTTAGAGATATCATCACCTAAAAGTGCGATGTCTGCTGCATCAATAGCTACATCACTGCCCATTGATCCCATGGCAACACTAACATTTGCCGTCTTAAGTGCAGGTGCATCATTAACACCGTCTCCAACCATACAAACATTTTCACCGTTTTGCTGGTATTTTTCTATCCATTCCAATTTCTCTTCAGGAAGCAGATTACCATGAACTTCTCCAATTCCGACTTTACCTGCAAAATAATTGGCAGTCTGTGTATTGTCTCCCGTAAGCAAAACAGTTTTAGTCTTAATATCATGAAGCGCACTAATCATTTGAGATGCATCTTCACGAATCATATCCGATAATGCTATAACACCGACAATCTTATTGTCCTGAGCTACTATTACCGTTGCCTTACCTTCGCTTTTAAGCCTGTCCATCACTTCATCAACATCATCATCGATTCCATTTTCACTTAAAAATTTAAGATTGCCTGCATAAAATTTATTGGAATTTATATCACATGATACTCCCAGACCAGGAAACATTTCAAAGTTTTCCACTTCATTTATTTGAATGTTTTCATTTTTAGCCTTGGAAACAATTGCTTTAGCTAAAGGATGTTCGCTTAAACTTTCACAAGAAGCGGTTAAAGATAATAATTCATCTTCAGACATTCCAAATGGAATAATATCTGATACTACAAGATTACCATATGTTAATGTACCAGTTTTATCGAATACTAATGTATTTAAAGCTCCTAATGTCTCTAAAGCTTCACCAGATTTAATCAAAACACCATACTTTGTTGCCTGACCAATAGCGGCCATGATGGCAGTTGGAGTAGCAAGAATTAATGCACATGGACAGAATACTACCAAAACAGTAACTCCACGTTCAATATTACCTGTTACAAGCCATGCAGCAATAGCAATCAATAATGCAACAGGAACCAGCCATGTTGCCCATTTGTCTGCAATTCTTTGGGTTGGCGCTTGTTTTTCATCAGCCGCTTTAACCAAATCTATTAATTTTTGTAGAGAGGAATCATCAGATAAGCTTGTAGCTTCGATGTCTATAGCACCAAACATATTGGTAGTTCCGCAATATACCTCATCACCAATGCTTTTGTCTATCGGCAATGATTCACCAGTCATTACAGATTGATCTATTGAGCTTGTACCATTAATTATCTGTCCATCGACGGGAATTTTTTCACCAGGCAATATCCTCAAGTTATCTCCTAGTTTAACCTCGCTTGCAGGTATTTCCTCACCAGTAGTGAGCCTTGCAGTTTGCGGAGTCAAATCAATTAAATTTTTCAATCCTTTTTTAGCTCTTTCAACTGTCCAGTCCTCTAAAAGAGCACCTAATGCCATAATCCATGCTACTTCTCCTGCTGCAAAAATTTCTCCAATCAATAGGGAAGCAACCATAGCTATTGCAATTAATAATGCAGATGAAATCCATTTTTCACGAACCAGTCTAGTTATGGCCAGTAAGAGCATAGGAATTCCGCTTATTATTACTGTTCCCCATGCCGGATTTAGATAAATTGGTGTGTCAATTTGAAAAATCATGAAAATTATGGCAATTAACAGAAATATACCAGAAATTATTGTCATTTTCAGTCCAAATAGATAGTCAGTTATTTCATCAATCATGTCTAAAACCTCAAAAGTATTACTTTTTTTGAATTCATTTATATATCCAGTATTACTGAAAAATTTTTTAATGAAAATCCCAACATTGAAAGATCATTAAAAAAAATAAATTCAGTCGGAATATAAAGTATTACTCACAGCCAAAAAGTATTACTTTTTTTGAATTCATTTATATACCCAGTATTACTATTTGTACTTTCAACTATAAAAGTATTACATTTTTTGAATTCATTTATATACTAAATATTACTAAAAAAAGCAATTTAAAGAATTTATTGTTTTTTCAAGTATTTCACATAGAATTTTCTTTTTTAATTTAATGGAGAATTGTAAATTGTAGTTTTAAAAAAAAAATAGAAATAACCAATCTTTTGAAAAACACTTTTTAATCTAAATATTTAAAAGAATACCTCAACTTTCGAAGTTGAGGTGTTCAATAGAATTATTCATCTTCAGCCTTTTTGAAGTTCTGACATTGTTTAACATCCAATAGCTGATGTTCATTAAGTTTACAAATAATCTTGTAATCCTTCTTCAATTCCAAAAACTTGCATTTGTCACAAATCATATTAACACCCCATCATTTCATTGCCAAATCCATAATGCTGAATGGTTCACCTTCTTTTCTAGGAGCTGGTTCTCCCATTCCAAAAGCGGATTTTGCAAATTCCTTATTCATTCTCTTTGAAACTTCACCAAATATTATTTTATAAGCATCACATTGAGGATCAACCGCCTGAGGAGTATGATGTGCAACAATTGCATTATAAGGACATCCACCTTCACAATATTTAACATATCTGCACTTTTTACAATTTTCATCAACATAGTCCCTGAATTCCTGAAGTTTTGACCAAGCATCAGACTCTTTCAAATCATCAAAGCTTGGATTTGCAGAAACGTTACCTAAAACATACTCGGGCATTCCAACAAACCTATAACATGGATAAATTGAACCATCAGAACCAACAGCTAATGTTGTTCCAATGCAATCGGCAAATGTACAGAGTGTTCCTCTTCTTCTTAAGCTGGATTTTGCAATATGGTCCAAATCCATGATTGAGAATTTATCCAAATCATAAAGATACTTGTCTAACCAATCGACAAGAAGCTTACCGTGTTCTTCCTGATTTAGTGCCCATGGATCTGCATTATCCCCCCTTAATGATGGAAGAGCTGCATGAATCTTTAAACTCATTTGTTCACTCTTAAAGAATTCATAGAGTTCATCGGAAAAATCTTTTGAATAATCGGTAACCGTTAAAACAAAGTTGATTATTAAGCCTTTTGATTTGGCAAGCTCATATCTAGACATTGTTTTATCAAAGTAACCGTCTCCCCTTTGATAATCGTTAATTTCTTTTGGCCCGTCAATACTTGTACTTACAACAACATTATATTTTACAAATAAATCTATTAATTCATCAGTTAAAAGCCAAATATTACTCTGAAGGGAAAATCCGTCTAAATTTTCAAGCTTGGACAATTTTTCCAAAGCCTCTTTATAAAAATCATATCCTGCAAGAAGCGGTTCGCCTCCATGGAAAGTGAAATGAACCTTGTCATCCCTAAAATCGGCTAACCAGTCAATAATTTGATCAATAATTTCGATATCCATCATTTCTTTTTTACTTTCAGAACCCCAACAATATTTACAATTAGATGGACAATTGAGTGTAGGGATAATCATTACATGAAATGTCATTTTAACCATATATTTTATTTAATTCCCTTAACAATTTCTTTTTCTCATCTTCATCCATATCCTCATTTACAAAGAAGATATAGCCGCATTCTTCACACTTTACAGTTTCCATTTCTGCATGTGCACGATGATTGTCTAACATTTTTCTATGAGCTATTTTATCTTTAGAACCGCATTTTGGACATGGAGCCAATAATTCTTCCAGTTTCATTTTCTCACCTATATAGTAAAATTGAACTTTAAAATATATTAAAGTTATTAACCAAAAAAATAAATTCTATGTTTTAGTAAAAACAATTTTTATCAATGCCGACAATATTTATCAGTGGCTTCAACAAGCTTTAAATAGAATTTAATGATATAAAAACTATTAATTAATAAAATCAAGTGATAACCATGCCATATGATTACTATGATTATTTTTTAGAAAAAAGAAATAATCAAATTTTTACAGAAACTTCAAATATCATCAGACAGAAATTCTGGCGGGAAAGTTATGATGTTGTTGAATCTCAGGAATGGGAAGAAACAAGCGATAAGATAAGAAAAAATTAACGGTTTAATAGCTTAACAACCCTTCTATAAATTGGAAATCCAACATGTTCAACAAATGTTAATGCATATTTCATTCCAGGCATTTCAAATTCTTTTTTTACTTTTTCTAATTCAGAAATGATATCCAATTTTTGAGGACATTTTCTCAGGCATCTGCCACAGCCGTTACATTTGCCTGCATTTCCAGAACTGCCCATTATCCCACCGACATACTGATAATAATCCATAAAAGATGGATTTATAAAGCCTTTATGATTAAACAAATATTTTTCATTATAGATTTTCATGCATTCGGGAATGTTAACTCCCTGCGGACAAGGCATACAGTAGCCACATGTGGAGCAGTTGATTTTTAAAGAATTCCTCATAACCCTTTTAACAAGCTCAACAGTTTCCAAATCTTCAAAACTCATAGATAATGGTGTAGTTTTATGAGCAATTTCTAAATTTTCATCAAGCTGTTCAAAAGAATTCATTCCAGACAAAACACATGTAACATTACTATTATTTAAAACCCATTCCATTGCCCATTGAGCATTACTCTTATTTGGATTTGCTTTTTTGAATATTTCTTCAGCTTTATCAGGCATTTTTCCTGCAAGTATACCTCCTTTCAAAGGTTCCATTATAAAAATACCCATATCCTTTGAAGCAGCATATTCAATACCCTCAACACTGGCCTGAATATTCTCATCAAAATAATTATACTGGACCATTACCACATCCCAATCGTAAGCATCGATTAAAGTAGGAAATTCATCTTTAGGTCCATGATAAGAAAAACCGACATGTTTGATTTTTCCTTCGCTTTGGGCTTTCTTTAAAAATTTAGCCAAATCTTTCTTAAAAAGTCGATTCATTGCTTTTAAATCAACAGCATGAATAAGATAATAATCAATAGAATCTCTTTGAAGCCTTTTAAGTTGTTCCGCCAATATTTCTTCCATATCCTCATATTTACGAACATTAATTGTAGGCAATTTTGTGGAAAGTTTAACCTTGTCTTTGTATTCACCCTGAAGGATTTCTCCAAGAAATGTTTCGCTGTCACCATAAAGGTATGCAGTATCAATAAAATTAACGCCCTGGTCAATAGCATGATAAATTAATTCTTTGGCTTTCTGTCTATCAATCTTACCATTTTTAAGAGGCAATCTCATTGCACCAAAGCCCAATGGAAATATTTCATCTCCAGTTTTTTTAATTGACCGGTACTGCATCGAATTCACTTCCAAATAATTTTAAAAAAGTATAAAATCCCTAAGCTGATAGCTAAGGGTTTATTCACATCTGTTAATCATGCATTTCATATATTCAATTAATGCATCTTTGGACTCTTCATCATCAAGAGCAAATTCAATAGAAGTTTTTAACCATTCAAAACGGTTTCCTATATCATAGGTTTTTCCTTCAAAGGTATTACCATAAATCGCATCCAATTTTGATAAAGCATCTGTCAATTGAATTTCACCGCCGACACCAGGTTCGGTTTCATCAATATTATCAAAAATATCAGAAGTTAAAACATAACGTCCCATAATAGCCAAGTTAGACGGTGCCTGATGTGCTAAAGGTTTTTCAACAAGCTTTTCAATATTATAAACATTAGGCTCAACTTCAGTTCCCTTGATGATTCCATATCTTTCGACTTTATTCAATGGAACCTCTTCAAGAGAAATAGCTGATGCATCATATTTTTCATAAACATCAATTAACTGTTTAGTACATGGAGTAGGACCTTTAGTAATTGAATCTCCTAAAAGTACTGCAAATGCTTCTCCACCTATATGTTTTTTAGCACAGTAAATTGCATCACCAAGCCCTTTTTGCTCTTTTTGCCTTACATAACAAATATCAGCCAAATCTGTAATTGCACGAACTTGTTTTAAACGGTCATCTTTACCTGCACTTTGTAAAGTCTGTTCAAGTTCAAAAGATTTATCAAAATGATCTTCAATAGAACGTTTATTTCTACCGGTTACGATTAAAATATCATCGATACCTGAAGCTACCGCTTCTTCAATAACATATTGAATAGTTGGTTTATCATAAACAGGTAACATTTCTTTAGGTTGAGCTTTCGTAGCAGGTAAAAATCTTGTACCGAAACCTGCTGCAGGAATAACTGCTTTCATATTTTATCACCATTTATTAATTATATAAATATAAGTCTAAACTTTAAAACATAAATAGTTAATCAAAAAAAGTAAATTCAAAATAGTGCGGGGGACGGGACTTGAACCCGCGAAGGGACTAACCCACTAGGCCCTCAACCTAGCGCCTTTGACCGCTCGACCACCCCCGCATAAAACAAAAGTGGTTATTAATAAATATGTTTTTAATGATTATATATAGTTAACTATTATTCAATGATTTTAATAGTAACTTCAAGAACCTCTTCATTTTTCAAATCATTAATCAAATCAGAATTAAGATCACGGGCAGCCTTTGTGGATTTTATCATCAATGTTCGAGGACATGTAAAATCACTGGTTCTGCAAACAATATCTGTAGGATGGGTTAAAGTCAAATCTTCATGACCAAAACCAATAATTTCATCATGAGCATTAGGAGTATCCAGTAAAACTAAAATCCTAGTATTAGAATCAGCAATTTTATCTTTGAACTCCTGCGGAAAATCCAACATTGAGTCATCCATATCCACACCGATTATGCAATCTGCAGTTGGCCCAATTTCCAAATCTTTTGTTATCTCAAAGGTAGACTTATGAAGAGAAGATACATTCTTGTGACCTTTTGATTTAATCTTAAATTCCATATGAATATATCTATTTTAACTAGTTTTTATTAATTGCCTTCAAGTCATTTATGAAATCCAAAAAAATATCCGAATTTGCAATACCTCCACTGTGAGGATTCAGCTTAAAAGCTTTCACATAAGTTTCATATGCTTCATCATATTTAAATAAATTCAAATAACAGGATGCCTTATCAAATAAATAGCAGTCAACATTAGAATCAATGGACAACGCTTTATCAAAATAATCTAAGGCATTTTCATACTTCCCATATTCCATGAAAATTTTTGCCTTTAAATACCATGAATAAGAAACATCCGGATTTAACTCAAGTGATTTAGTTACATTCATTAAAGCCTCATCAAAATGCTTTGTTTCATATAATGCATCTGCTTTAAGCATATATGCCTGAGGATATTCAAAAGAATCATTTAATACTTCATCCAATATTTCCAGAGATTCATCATATCTCTCCATCGTGTTTAAATATTGCACTTTAAATAGTTTTATATCATTGTTTTGAGAATCTATTTCCAGAAGCCTGTCGAGACATTCATAAGCAGCATCCTGTTCATCAAGCCTAATTAATGCAACGGACTTGAAGCTCAATGCCAATGTATTTTCATCATCTATCTTCAATACCTCATTATAGCATTCTATAGCTTTAATATAGTTTTTCAAAATTAGATAACAGTTTCCCTTAATATTTAAAATAAAAGGATCTTTTTCATCTTTCAAATTTTCATCACACAATTTTATAGCTTCCCGATAAACTTCATAAGCTTCATCTTTTTTATCAAGCCTTAAATAACATTGAGCTTTACTCATTAGAAGCAAAGGATCATCTATTTCAATAGAATCCAAATTATTTATACATTCAAGTGCATCGCCATATTTTCTTGTACTGATGTAGGACAACACATTATCAAGGACATCAATCTTTTCATCACCATATTCATAATAATTCATAAATTTCACCAATACCAATTAATATAAGTTATTTTATAAAATATAGTTTTTAAATTTATCTATTATAAATTTAAACAATATTACTTCCTTAAATTAAAAAAATAAAGTCATATAAATATTTATCACAAATTGTAAAAATGATATAAGATTGAAAAAACAATACTAAAATAATGAAAGGTTGCTACTGTCTGGTCATTGAAGTCGAAACCAGCAAAAAATTAAAAATAGGAAAAAGACTCAAAATTGATTTTAAACCCGGCCATTATGTTTATATCGGATCTGCAATGAACAATCTAGAGAATCGTGTAAAAAGACACCTGTCCAAATACAAAAAACTTCACTGGCATGTTGATTACTTGCTGAAACATAGCGAAATTGTTGAAGTAATATATAATCTTGACAAAAAGGTGGAATGTGAACTGGCTTTGAAATTAAGTGAAAAAAATGAGTATGTTAAGGATTTCGGCTGCAGCGACTGTGATTGTGAAAGTCACCTGTTTTACTTTAAAAATAGAAAAGAAGCTATTGAAGAAGTAATCAATGCTTACGACTCAATAGCATGTCCATTTAGAACTGGTATTTCTGACTTTTCTTGAACTTATATGAAATATCAAAAGTATTTAGGGCAATCCTTCGCAATTCATCAATGTTACACTCAGCAATTTCAGCCCATTTATTTTCCAGTTCTTTAATTTCAGACAATATTTGACTGCCATATTCCGTTAAGACAACATCATAGGGCAAGTCATCAACATCCAAAATTTCAACCAAATTCTTTTTAGCCAATTTTTCATATCTTTTGAGATATAATTTTGAATGCAATTTAAAATGTTTATCATCATCTGAAATTTTTGCATATTGCCTTACTCGAACCTTCCTGTGATGTTTTTTACTGTGTTTAGCTACATTCTTCAATAACTTTATCTGACTTTCGTGAAGATGTATGCTTAAATTACTTCTAACATAGCTGATTTTGGATTCATATATTATATCTATTAATTTAGATGCATCTTCCATTGAGGAAATTACATCGACATGTGGGTGGGCCATATCAATCACTTCATCTGTCCGAATAGTCCCCTCATGATACCTTTGGTTACTTCACGTGCAACAGTATTTGCTGCAGTTGATGCTGCTCTTTCAACAGCCACCTGTTGGGCAGTCTTTTTAGTTCTTCTACCTGCAGGTTGTCCTCCACCCAAAATACTTCCCAAATCAAATCCTCCAAGAGATGGACCTTCAGCCTGTTGAGTTTGAGGAGCCTCTTCAGGAGCTTCTTGAGGTGCTGGAGGAGTTTCAGGAGCAGGAGGTACTTCACTTTCCATATTTTCATTTTGATTAATCTTATTTGCAAGAATTTCGTAAGCGGATTCATTGTCAACAGCCTGAGAGTACTTATCCTTGAATTCAGATAAATTAATTAATTCAGCTCTCAAATCATCCCCGATTGCTCCGATATATGATTGTGGAGCTACAATATTAACCTTTTCAACAACAGTTGGAACACCCCCTTCATCCAATACGGAAACTAATGCTTCACCAATTCCCAGGTTGGAAATGACTTCTGCAGTATCGAATTCTGGATTAGCCCTGAATGTTTGTGCAGCAACTTTAACTGCTTTTTGATCTTTTGGAGTGTAAGCCCTTAAAGCATGCTGGATTCTATTACCTAACTGACCTAAAATTTCATCAGGAATATCGGCCGGAGACTGTGAAATGAAATACAGACCAACACCTTTTGAACGGATTAAACGAGTAATCTGTTCAATTTTTTTGAGGAATTCAGCACCCATACCATCAAAAATCAAATGTGCTTCATCAAAGAAAAATACAAATTTAGGTTTATCTGCATCCCCTACTTCAGGTAACTGTTCATATAAAGAAGATAACATCCAAAGTAAAAATGATGAATAAATTTCAGGAGACATAGATAATTTTTGAGCATCCAAAATGTTAATTACACCACATCCGGAATCATCAACCCTTATAAAATCATTTAAATCAAGAGCAGGTTCTCCAAAGAAATCATTTCCGCCCTGATCTTCCAGTGTAATCAGGTTTCTCAAAATTGTATTTGCTGATTTGGCTGCTATTGCACCATACATTGGTTCATAAACATCCTTATGCTCAACAACATAATTAATCATAGATTTCAAATCTTTAATATCAATAATAAGCAAAGACTCTTCATCAGCAACTTTAAATACAATGTTTAGAACTCCGCTTTGTGCTTCTGTAAGGTTTAAAATTTTGGATAACAATGTAGGACCCATTTCAGATAAAGTTACACGAACAGGCAAACCTTTCTGTCCAAATAAATCCCAAAATTCTACAGGATATGCTTTAACTTTAAAGGAATCAATTCCTTCAACCCTTTTAGCTATATTATCATTCATTTCACCAGTTTTTGCAAGACCTGAAATATCTCCTTTCATGTCTGCTAAAAATACAGGTACACCCATATCACTGAAGGATTCAGCCAAAGTTTTAAGAGTTATTGTTTTACCGGTTCCTGTTGCACCCGCAATTAAACCATGCCTATTTGCCATTTTCGGTAGTAAATAAACATCACCACCAATTAAAATTTTACCATCTACAAACATTTTATTACCCATTTTCTATTTTTTTAATTAAATAAGAAGTTTTACGTTCAATACTTTTACGATTAAATGCTTTTGCTATCCTTTTAATTGCATCTAAATTTTTGACGAAATTATCAAGCCATGAAAATATGTCTCCGGGATAAACCTGAATCTGATATTTTCTGAACAGCTTATTTGAAATGTCAACAGGATCCTTGCCTTTCAAACGCTCATGAATTATTACTTCAGAAATTCCAAGTTGCAAACATCTGCAAAATGGTCTGTCCTGACAATTGCATTTTAAAAAGTCACTTTGAAGGCGTATTAATGCATCCTGGAATTTTGAATCAAGCTTATCCAGTGCTTCACCTGAGGAAATAATATCCAAAGTTGACTCTGCAAACAGCCTAGTTGAAAACTTGATTTTCAATGCATTTGCTATTTGATTGTGAATGACTGAAGACAGATATGCATTTTCAAACAATTCCAAATCCAGAGCCATTGCAATTATTTTAACCATTAGCTTATCATATTCCTGCTTCTTCTTATACATTGGAGATAATCTAACATAATTAATCAGATAATCCCAATCGTCAAGAGCAGTTCTAATAAATTCGGCATCATCAATACTTAAAAATGATACCGAAGTAGCCCTACCATATTTAGTTATTTTAAAATCATCACTTATTAAACCTAACTCTTTCATTTCATTAGTTGCAATTTCCAAACTGATTGGAACATCAATATTTTTATAGAATTCCTTTAATTCATCAAAGCTTTTTATGGATGTTGATGAAATATCAGCTAAAATCTGTTCATAAGAACTTTCTTCATCATATTCAATGAATACATCTTCACTATTACTTTCAAGTAATTCTAATGCTTTTGATTCCTCACTTTCACCTGCAAAGTCATTTCCAACTTCCGGAAGCAAATAGACAATACCTCTGTCATGATAGCTTGGCCTTCCTGCACGACCTAACATCTGTGAAAATTCATTTGGATTAATCCATTGATTACCCATCACAAGAGAATCAAAAATTACCTGTGAAGCCGGAAAATCAACACCTGCGGCCAAAGCTGCAGTAGTAACAACAACAGATAATCTGGCCCTGTCAAAATCCTTTTCTATCTTCTCCTTTTTATAATATGATAAACCTGCATGATAAGCTGCCGCATTAATATGTTTTTCCTGTAAAAAATTAGTTATTTTGTGAGTTTTACGTCTTGAATTGGTAAATATTATGGTTTGACCCCTATATCCCTTCTTGGATTTAGTATTGAATTCCTTTTTAGCTAATTTAGCCATCAAATGACGTTTTGAAGATTCGTTTCTAACATAAACCAAGTGCCTTTCAAGAGGTACAGGCCTGTCGGGATATTCCACCAGTTTCATGTTGAATTCTTCTGCTAAAAATTGAGGATTCTTGACTGTAGCAGACAGTCCTATAATCTGGGTTGAGGGATACAAATGCTTAATTCTTTTAATCAAACCATTCAAACGAGTACCACGATCTTCATCATCAATCATATGAATTTCATCTATTAAAACTACACCCAAATTGCTTAACGTATTTGAATTTCCATTCCTAAGTAAAAAATCAATCCCCTCATATGTTGCAACAACAATATCTGCTTTTGAAACATCAGAATCAGGCAATTTTAACTCACCTTTAGCCTTTACACGATTACGACCAACCTTAATTGCCACTTTCAAACCAAGCTTTTTATATTTCTTTTTAAAATCGCGATATTTCTGATTAGCCAAAGCCACTAATGGAGTGAGGAAAATAAATTTTTTGCCTTTCAAAGCTTTTGAAATACCTGCAAGCTCACCAACCAAAGTTTTACCACTTCCCGTTGCACTTACAACAAGCAGGTCTTTTCCCTTAAGCAATCCTTCATGAATAGCCAAATATTGAACAGGCAAGAGTTTATCATTACCGTTTTCAATTAAAATATCTCTAAAATCATGATTGATTTTTAAACGCTTCATTTCGACCGCAGGAATCTTTAATTTTGACTTTGAAGATGTCCTATCAAATAAGGTTAAATCCTTATTTTTTAATGGATTAAAATGAGGGTCAATGACAGATAATGTCTTTTCTAAATCGCCAGTTTTTTCTAGAGTACTTTTAAGATTTCTAAAAATCTTTTTATCAAAACCATGAAGTTTAATCTCATTTTTAATTGTATCAAAGGCGCATTCCTTACATATTAGCTGATTATGATATTTATATGAAAAATCAGAGTTGATAATAGTAATTTTTCCATCATAAGCACAATAATCGCACACTCGAGTATATCTAACCTTAATATTTAATGATTTTAAGAAATTTTCAACCTTTTCATCATGAGTTGCAAGAAATACTGCCTGGGAACGAAGAAGTTTAATGACTTCACTCGGAGGAAGAAGTTTTTCATTTAAAGTGGAATTTTCTTTAAAATTATAATCCGCTACAAATCTAGAAATAGATAAAGAATCACCATCATTTGCAAATTTAATATTTCCTACAAATTCAGGTTCTCTTTTATGATTTAATGCACCTTTTGGTGAACCTATAGGATATAATCTCCACTGTTTTTTTATCTTCTTTAAAACTAGCATTATATTTTAATATAAATTTAATAATTAATAAAATTTGAGTTGTTGAAAAACCCACCCCCTAAAAGAGAGTGAGGATTTCTGAATTTTATTCCTATAAAAATCCTATCAGTTACTCCTCCTCATCTTCTTTAAAAGTATAATATAAAACATCAAATAAATCGTCAAACCAAAACATAATATTCCTCCAATAATTCATTAAAATAATTAACTTTTTCAAATAACAACATCACATGAATAGATTTGTTATTATGACAAATTACTTTTGATTTAATAAAGTATTGAATTAAGCACTATATAAATGTTTTCGCATGCAATTACTTGCATTAATTTAAAAAAAAACTAAAAACAAACAATAATAGTATCAAAGTATGAAAAAAATGAAAAAAAAGTATTAGGATTCATTCCTCACCGTAGATACCTTCCCGAATATTTTCAATTAAATACTTTTCTTCATCAGTCAATTCTATATTAAATAACTTATCTTTTGTTGAACGTTTCATTCTGATTATAAACCTTAAAATTAAAATCAATACAAATGACAATAAACTAGCTTGTGGAGAGAAGAATGCCAAGATAAGAGATATTATTGAACTTATAAATGGTGAGAGCAACAGATAGAATAATGTTAATACAACACCTCTAACATATAATTTTAAATTAGGTAATTCAATCCCATCATCATACGTTTTATGTATAGTCTCTTTTATTTCTTCTTTTTTCTTAAAATGCTCTGAATAATTTTCCCTAACCAATACCACAAACATTAAAATATATAATAAACTGATTACCATAACCAATAATGAGAAAAATATGTTTACAACCTTATAATTATAAAATTGAAAAATAAATCCTGTTGCAAAGGGTATTAAACAGACTGTTGCCAACGTAAGAATATTTAACGACAATACATTATTGCTCACTTTTTTAAAATTAAAAAGAATAACCGTATTTTCCCAAAAATTATATACAATATAGAAACTTAAGAAATATATTAAAATAGATGGAAGCAGATAATTTACGAAATATTCATTTAAAGCAACCCCTGATGTTATGTCAGATACTGTTGGAACTGCAATTTCCAAAACAAGAATTGTCATAGCGATTGCAAAAACACCATCCGTAATTGCAACATTTCTTTCCCTAAAATTTTTAAAAATTCCATGCACCATTAATATAATTTGAGTTTTTTATTTTATTTAACTTTTTTGTGGAAAACATATCGATAAAAAGTGAAAAAATTTAACGAAATCATATTTATCTAAAAAAAAGAATGAATTTGATTACTCAATGTAATCAAATCTGGTTTCCATAACTATAATAATTACAAAGGCAATAACTGCAACGATTAAACATGGCAATAAAGCGGAAACGTTTAAAGCTGTGGCCTTGACTATTTCAACACCAGGAACTCTAAGTGATCCAAGCATAACACCTATAAGAAATGCCATTGTTACTTCTTCATAATTTTTAAGTAAATAATTTAATATTTTTGAAAATCCTAGAATACCTATTAATGCACCCACTATAAAAACAATTATTTCTGTGAAATGAAGTTGATGAAGGGCATTCAACATGTATTTGTATTGTCCAAGCAATAATAATAAAAAGGACCCTGAAACACCAGGCAAAATCATAGCACAAATTGCAATCATTCCTGAAAAAAACAAAACAATTAAAGAATGATTAGCAGCTATTGGATTTAAGCTGACGAACATATAAGTTAAAATACAACCGATTGCTGCAAATATTATGCAAGTTAAACTGATTTTATTGAGTTTTTTAAATAATACCACAGCAGAAGCTATAATTAAACCTAAGAAGAATGAAAATGTTAATGCAGTATGAACATCCATACAATAGGTAACCACTTTAGCCAATGTTAAAAAAGCAACTCCTATACCTAAAACCAAAGGAATTAAAAATTTAAAATCAAATTCCTCAAGCAATTTATTCCAGCTTCCTTTAAAATCCCCTTTAAATAAAGGCTTTAAAAATCCGAATCTAATATTACTGATTGCTTCAATCAAATGTCCATAAATTCCAGTTATCAATGCCATTGTTCCTCCACTAACACCCGGAACAATATCAGCGGAACCCATTAATATTCCGCGAATAAAAATTAAAAATGCTTCATAAAAATTAAAATTCACATTATCTCCTCAAATATTAATTTTATATAATCTTTATTAATAATATTTTTGTTGATTGAAAAATATCTTATTGCTTTTTAGAAACAAAATATTTAAATAATTAAAAAAATAATTTACAAACATAAGAATTCCCATACAGACAGTGTTTTATTGTGAGGCTTTGCTTCACAATGAAACATTGATGAAAAAAACTTTTTTTATATTAAAACAATTTAAAATAATAAAAAAATGCTAAAATAATCATTTAGCATCCATTAATTCTTTTGCATAAGGAGTAATATTTTCATTGAGTATTTTATCTAAAAATTCACCAGTATATGTTCCGCTTTTAGATACTTCTTCAGGAGTTCCTGTTGCAATAACACATCCTCCTCCATCTCCTCCTTCAGGACCCAGGTCAATGATGTGGTCTGCAGTTTTAATAACATCCAGGTTATGTTCAATGACAACAATTGAATTACCTGCATCAGTCAATCTGGCAAGAACATCAAGCAAACGTTTAATATCAGCAAAGTGAAGACCTGTTGTCGGTTCATCTAAAATATATAATGTATTACCTGTACTTGTTCTTGATAACTCTTTAGCCAGTTTAATTCTTTGAGCTTCACCACCAGATAATGTAGTTGCAGGCTGGCCTATCTTCATATATCCCAATCCAACATCATCCAATGTTTTAAGTTTTTTATGTATTTTTGGAATATGTTCAAAGAATTCCAATGCTTCTTCTACAGTCATTTCCAAGACTTCATAGATATTTTTACCTTTATAACGGACATCCAATGTTTCATCATTGTATCTTTTACCGCCACATACTTCACATGGAACATAAACATCAGCTAAAAAGTGCATTTCAATTTGAACAATACCGTCCCCAGAACATGCTTCACATCTTCCACCTTTAACATTAAAACTAAATCTTCCAGGTTTATATCCTCTTGCTTTGGATTCGGGAGTGTTTGCAAATAAATCACGAATATCTGTAAATACTCCAGTGTATGTTGCAGGATTGGATCTTGGTGTACGTCCAATTGGCTTTTGATCAATAGCTATGACTTTATCAATATTTTTTAATCCTTCAATTTCATCATATTTACCTGCAAAAGTAAATTTATGGGATAATTCACCTTTAGTTCCTTTATATAAAATCTCATTGATTAAACTACTTTTTCCGGAACCACTGACCCCTGTAACGCAGGTAAATTTACCCAAAGGAATTTCAACATCAATATCTTTTAGATTATTTTGTTTTGCTCCTTTGATTGTTATAAATTCACCATTTCCTTCACGGCGAGTTTTAGGAACATCTATAACTTCTTTTCTTGACAGATATCTTCCAGTAACTGAATCTTCACACATCATGATTTCCTGTGGCGTACCCTGAGTAATTACTTTACCACCATGCTCACCAGCCCCAGGACCTATATCCACCACATGGTCTGCAGACAATATTGTTTCTTCATCGTGTTCAACGACAACAACAGTATTTCCAAGATTTTTAAGCCTTTTTAATGTTCCAATTAACTTAACATTGTCTCTTTGGTGAAGACCTATACTCGGCTCATCCAAAATGTATAAAACTCCTACCAGACCGGAACCTATTTGAGTTGCCAATCTAATTCTTTGAGCTTCACCACCAGATAAGGTACCTGAAGACCTCTCCATTGACAAATAGTCAAGTCCTACATCAACAAGGAATTTTAATCTTTCTCTGATTTCTTTTAAAACTTCTTTTGCGATGAATTGTTCTCTTTCAGTTAAGTCCAAATCAAGGAAAAACTGATACGAATCCTTTATTGGAAGTTCTACAACATCAGCAATTGATTTACCCCCAACAGTAACTGCAAGGACTTCAGGACGTAACCTTTTACCGTTACAGACATGACATTTTCTGTCGCTCATGAATTTTGAAATGTATTTTCTTGAATAATTTGATTTGGTCTCAAGATATAATCTCTCCATTCTTGGAATTACTCCTTCAAATCTTCGATTGACCATGTAAGATTTGTTTCTTCTTTTAAAAGTAAATGGAATCTTGTCATTGCATCCGTATAATATAGTATCCTGATATTCCTGAGGAAGCTCATTGAATGGAACATCCATACTAAAGTTAAAGTAATTTGAAACTGCTTCAAGCATCTGATAATAGTAATTTTCTCTTTTAGCAGATTTTGACCATGGAGCAATAGCACCTTCATTCAGAGTAAAATGAGGATTTGGTACAATTAAAGCAGGATCTATTTCCATCTTTGAACCTATACCATTACATTCAGGACAGGCCCCCTGAGGAGCATTGAATGAAAACATACGTGGAGTTAACTCTTCAAAGTTTATTCCACAATCTACACAAGCAAAGTGTTCGGAGTATTTTTTCTCATATTCTCCATCGTCTGCTGTAAACAATACATTGATTAATCCCTCTGCAAATTCTGCTGCAGTTTCAAGTGAATCAACCAATCTTCTTTTAAAATCAACGTCTTTTCTGATTTTTAATCTGTCAACAACCACTTCAATATTGTGCCTGTAAGTCTTTGCAAGGTCAATATCTTCCTCCAAATCACGGATTTCACCATCAACCCTTACACGAACGAAACCTTTGTTTCTCAAATCTTCCAGGACATCCTTATGCTGACCTTTTCTATCACGGACAATTGGAGATAATATCTGAATTTTAATGCCTTCCCCCTCTTCAATTATGCTGTCCCCAATTTGACCTATAGTCTGGTGAGATATTTCACGTCCACAATTTGGACAGTGTGGAATACCTATTCTTGCAAACAATAATCTTAAATAATCATAAACTTCCGTAATGGTACCTACGGTTGACCTTGGATTTTCTCTGGTTGTTTTCTGATCGATTGAAATAGCTGGAGATAAACCTTCAATATACTCCATTTCCGGCTTTTTCATCTGACCCAAAAACTGTCTTGCATAAGCAGATAATGATTCAACATATCTACGCTGTCCTTCAGCATAAATTGTATCAAAAGCCAATGAAGACTTTCCAGAACCACTTAATCCAGTAATTACAACAAATTCATCACGAGGGATGCTAACATCAATATTTTGCAGATTATGCTCCCTAGCTCCCTTAATGACAATCTGTTTTTTAGACTCTTCCGCCATAATTAATTTCCCCAAAAATCTTAATTATAATATTTTTGTTCTATACTATATAAACTATTAGAGAGAGCATTTGACAAGAAATATCTTAAAAAAAAGAATTGATTAACACTCAAAAAAATGTTATTCAATACTATAAATAGAATATTTTTCAAATATTTCATTAATTATTCAATCAAACTGGAAATATATGGATCAAAGTAATTTTTAAGTATTTTAACGATTGGACCAATTATCAAAGCTGAAATAACTGTACCTTCACGCACTCCTGCAAGATATCCCAAAAATACAACTGACAAAATGGCCGCCATCACAACCATTGAGGTGTCGACATATGGCTTTACCTTTGAAAACTCCTTATTCAATACTTTGGCAATAGCTACAATAATACCGTCTGCAGGAAGATAGACCACTTCAGTTTGAATTTCAAGCAGTACTCCAAAAGCAACTACAACACAGCTTACAAGCAATAACAATAATTGACTTAAATAATCAGCAGGATTGATGAAATTAACAAGCATCAATGAAAAATCAACAAAAAAAGAGAAAATTGAACCTATTATAAATTGAAGATATTGTCTTTTTTCAAAATCCCTGCCTAAAAGGACAACCTGAATGAGAATGTAGATAACCGTAATTACAAACATTACTTCCCCAACACTCAATTTAACAATCAAGCTACAGACATAAGGAAGACATATTAATGGAGAAGTTCCCAAATTAGCTTTAATTGATAAGGAAGCTCCCAATGAAATAATGAATAATGAAATCAAATATATCAGATATCTGTTGATTTTTTTCCAGCCCATGATTATACTATAAATTTTTTAGATATTAACTTTTAATCTGTCGGCGCATTAATGTTAAAAAATCAGTTCTTTTCAAAACCTTTAAGTGCATATAATTTGTTTCTTAACTCAGCTGCCCGTTCAAAGTCAAGCCTTGCAGCTGCTTCTTTCATGTCACTTTCAACATCCTTAATGAGTAGTCTTAACTCATCTTTAGGCATTTTACTAATGTCTGCACCGGATGCAATCTTTTCTTCAGCTTCAGTTTTTTCTTTAAGGGTTCTTGTAGTGGATTTCGGTACAATGCCATGTTCCTCATTATATTTCATCTGGAGGAAGCGACGTTTTCTAGTGATATCAGTTGCATTTCTAACTGACTGGGTCATTTCATCCACATACATTATTACCTGACCGTTGACATTTCTTGCAGCACGGCCAATGGTTTGTATTAATGATGTCTCGTTTCTTAAAAATCCTTCCTTGTCAGCATCCAGAATGGCTACAAGAGACACTTCAGGTAAATCAAGTCCTTCCCTCAATAGGTTTACACCAACAAGAACATCAAATGTTCCCCTTCTCAAATCATCAACAATATCAATTCTTTCAAGGGTATCAATTTCGGAGTGCATATACCTTACTTTTACACCGATTTTTGCATAGTAATCAGTTAAATCCTCAGCCATTCTTTTAGTCAGTGTTGTGACAAGCACACGTTCATCCCTTTCGGCTCTCTTTTTAACTTCACCAAGCAAATCTTCAACCTGGCCTTCAACCGGCCTTATTATTACTTCAGGATCAACCAGACCTGTCGGACGAATAATCTGTTCAACAACATTTCGTGACTTTGCAAGCTCATATGGTCCAGGAGTTGCAGATACATAGATTACCTTGTCTATACTTGATTCAAACTCATCAAACCTTAAAGGCCTGTTTTCCTTTGCTGACGGCAGTCTGAATCCATATTCCACAAGGGTTTCTTTACGTGCACGGTCTCCATTATACATTCCGCGAATCTGGGGAACCGTTACATGCGATTCATCAATAATTGTTAAAAAATCATCAGGGAAATATTTTAAAAGAGAGTATGGCTTTTCTCCCCACTGACGTCCGGACAAATGCATTGAATAGTTTTCTACTCCAGGACAGTATCCCATTTCCTGAAGCATTTCAATATCAAAACGGGTTCTTTGTTCTAATCTTTGAGCTTCCAACAGTTTATTCATAGCATTTAGCTCATTCAATCTTTCATTTAATTCCGTTTTAATGTTGGCCAATGCCACATCCATTTTATCCTGTCCAACAACGAAGTGCTTTGCAGGGAAGATCATGTATCTTTGAAGGCTTTCTTTTTTCTTTCCCGTAACATTATCTATAATGCTTATTGCATCTATTTCATCACCAAAGAGTTCAATTCTTATCGGAGGCGTTCCATGAACCGGATTGATTTCAATGACATCACCCCTGACCCTGAACTGTCCTCGGTCAAATTCAATATCATTTCGCTCATATTGCATGAAAACTAGCCTTTTAATAATTTCTGAACGGTCATAGATATCGCCAACAGCTATTCCGAATGCAAATTCCCCATAGTCTTCAGGAGAACCTATACCATAAATGCAGCTTACACTACTGACAACAATAACATCATCCCTTGAAAGCAGTGACTGGGTTGCTGAGTGTCGCATCATATCAATGTCTTCATTAACAGAGGATTCTTTATCAATGAAGGTGTCCGTTCTTGGCACATATGCCTCCGGCTGATAATAATCATAATAGCTGACAAAATATTCTACCGCATTATCCGGAAAAAATTCTTTAAATTCCTCGTATAATTGCGCAGCCAAGGTCTTATTATGTGAAATAACTAAAGTTGGTTTTTGAACTTTTTCAATGACATTAGCCATTGTAAAAGTCTTTCCAGAACCGGTAACCCCTAAAAGAGTTTGTTCTTTCAGTCCATTTTTTATGCCTTCAGCTAATGAGTTAATGGCTTTTGGTTGGTCACCCAATGGTTTATATGGTGACTCCAGCTTGAATTCTTTCATACTATCTAATTTGAAATGGTAATATTAAAACTGATATGGGTGTAACTTGGAGAACAACAAGGAGTGACTCTCTGGTCCCGTATGACCAGCTGGCCATAGCCTTTCAGTTCCTTTTCAAGATCTCTCATAACATTAGGAATAACTTCAGTCCGGTAAACTTTAAGAGATCCCAGAAATACTGTTTTTGCAGCCATATTCATTACTGAAACGTTTTCAACAACGTCCATCTCATCATATTTTGCTAAAATATTATTAGATTTATCCCTTAATTCAGATTTAATCTGTTCTTTATCCATCTTAATCCCTCAATGCATCCGCAATAGCTTTTGCAATAGATACACGTGAAGTGTCAGAAGATAAACTGTTAGTTCCGATGATTTTATTAGCACCGGCAGCATAGATTCTTGTAGCACCGTTGTTTGTTAGAATCGGATGGACACAGCATACATCAATTGATGATGCTCCATATTGTTTTAGGATGTTAATTGCATTGACAATAGTTCCTCCGGTTGCAATGATATCATCAATAATAATTGCATGCATTCCTTTTACTGAATCCACATTAACGGTATTTTCACTTTCACTATCACATCTTACATCAACAATCTTAGTTTCTACTTTATCAGGGCCAAGACGGACTTTAGTTAAATAAAGTCGGATCGTAGCCATG
>NZ_JAZRJY010000132.1:0-4475 GCF_045646045.1 Methanobrevibacter sp.
ATTAGAATAGATTAAAACAAGCTTAAATATCTTGAATTCAAATTCATTCATAAACGACCTTATGAAATATAGATACCCATTTAGTTTAATAGTTTAAGAAAAAATGATTAATAACAACCTAATTAAAATTAAAAATAAAAATTTAAGATTGATTTATAATAAAATAAAGTACATATAATAGAAAAATTAAAAAAATAACCAAGATAAATGAAAATATAAAAAAATGAAAAAAATGATATTTGAAGACAATATTTTCAAGAAAGATTATAAAAAAATAAACATACGATTTGCTTTAACATACCCCAACATCTACCGCACAGCAATGTCATCTCTGGGATATAATATATTATATAATTTCATTAATGAAAGAAATGATACCTGGTGTGAGAGAGTAACATTTCCCAATACCACATCAATTGAGTCCAATACACCACTAAACAAATTTGATATCATCAGCTTTTCATTACAGTTTGAAGAAGATTATTTTAATGTTTTAGAGCTTTTAAAAAAGGCAAATATACCACTGAAACGTAGTGAAAGAAATGAAAATGACCCATTAATTATTGCAGGCGGACCATGCGCCAGTGCCAACCCCACCCCGTTATCCGAATATATTGATATTTTTATCATTGGCGAAGGAGAAGTGATACTGAACAAATTTCTAGACAAATACGGGGAAAATAAAGATTTAAGTAATTTTTTAGATATTGACGGAGTTTACATTCCGGAATTCGACAACAATGTAAAAATTGCACTGGTAAAGAATATGGATGAAGCATACCATATAACCGAACCTATAATTACAAAAAGCGATAATGAAGCATATACAACCGTCTTTAGTGACTCCATAATGCTGAATGTATCAAGAGGATGTACAAGAGGATGTAGATTTTGCATGTCCAGTTACATTTATAGGCCAATGCGAGAAACAAATATCGATAAATTAATTAACATTGCTGAAAAAACAAGACAGACTACAGGCTTAAATAAAATTACATTAATCGGAGCTGCAGTTAGTGACTATTCACAAATTGAAACATTGATAAGAAAACTTGAAGAAAAAAAATTCCAGATTTCAACACCATCACTTAGAATAGAATCTATTACATATGAAAGTTTAAAACATCTAAAAGAAAGTGGTTTAAAAACCATTACCCTTGCACCCGAGTCAATAGATAATTTAAGAAAAAGAATTAATAAAGATATACCTGATGAAAAGATATTTTCAGTAATTGAAGATGCAATAAATCTTGACTTCAATATAAAATTATATTTTTTAATTGGACTGCCTTATGAGACAATGGATGATATTGAAAGTCTTTGTGAATATATTGAAAAAATTGGAAACATGCATACCTCAAGAAAAAAAATAAAATTCAGTATCAATCCAGTTGTTCCAAAACCCCATACTCCCCTACAATGGACGAGTTATAATTTCAAGGACATAAAACATAAAAGTAAATATATTAAAAAACATTTGCGTAAATTTAACATAAAGATAGAAAGTCCTAAAAAAGCACTCATACAATATATATTATCTTGTGGAAATAGCGATGTTTCAACAATTATTGAAAAATCATTATCACAAAATGTAACCATACATGAATGGATGGAATATTTACCCAAGTATAATATTGATGATGACCTTCCTTGGGACAAAATCGATACGGGAGTAAAAAAAGAATTTTTAAAAATCGAATTCAAAAGAATGCGAAGTCAAAAGCAAACACCATGGTGCAATGAGTCACCATGTTATAACTGTGGGGCTTGTGAAAATTAACATATAACATTAATATATAAATATTATATAAGAGGAATAATCATGATTAATCCAGCAAAAAGAACTGAAAAAATTGAATTATCTCAGATAAGAAAAATGTTTGAAGTGACAAATCCTGATGCTATAAATTTGGGAATTGGTGAACCTGATTTTAATGTTCCTGAAAACATCAAAAATGCAATGATTGAATCAATCAATGAAAATGATACTCATTACACACCCAATAAAGGTTACATAGAATTAAGAGAAGAAATCGTTAAAAAATTTAAAAATGACAATGGAATAAAAACTAACCCTGAAAATATTATAGTAACTGTTGGAGCAAGTGAAGCACTATATATATGTGCACAGGCATTCATAGAAAAAGGTGATGAAGTAATATTGCCGAATCCTAGTTTTTTATCATATGAAGCTTGTGTTAACTTAGCAGACGGGCAGACAATTCCTGTTGAATGTAAAATGGAAAATGAATTTAAATTAAAAGCAGATGATGTTGAAGAAAAAATAACCAAAAACACAAAAGCAATAATATTGAATTCTCCATCAAACCCTACTGGCGCAGTAATGGAAAAAGAAGACATTAAAGCTATTGCAGATTTATCTATGGATAATGATTTCATCATCATTGCAGACGAGATATATGAAAAAATAATTTATGGTAAAAAACATTATTCTCCTGCGAAATGGAGTGAAAATGTAGTTACTTTAAACGGATTTTCAAAAACATATGCTATGACTGGATTAAGAATCGGATATCTTACAGCCAATGAGGATTTATGTGAAGAATTGCTTAAAATTCATCAATATAATATTGCATGTGCTACAACAACATCCCAAAAAGGTGCTTTGGAAGCATTAAAAGGACCACAGGATGAAGTAAATAAAATGGTAGCAGAATTTGAAAGAAGAAGAGATTTAATTGTTAACAGATTAAATGGAATGGGTTATGAAACTGTAAATGCAGAAGGTGCATTTTACGTATTTCCAAAAATTGAAGATGAAAACTTTGTTCAAAAAGCAGCAAAAGCGGGAGTGATAACTGTTCCTGGTGCAGCTTTTGGATCAAATGGAAAAGGACATGTGAGAATGTCTTATGCTAATTCATATGAAAATATTGGAAAAGCCATGGATATTTTAGAGGAGAAAATAGCAAATGGATGAATATAGAAATAAGGAAGGAAATAAAGCAGTAATTGCAGCAATTCTTTCAAATTTTATTTTAACAACATTAAATATTACTGTAGGATATATGAGTGGAAGTTATGCATTAATTGCAGAAGGATTCCACACATTATCCGATATTATAACAACAATTATTGCATATATTGGATTTAAATTAGCCCAAAAACCATCAGATAAGATGCATCCGATGGGCCATGGTCGTATAGAAGCAATTGCTGGACTACTCATTCTTTTATTTTTAACCCTCGTAGGTGGGGGAATAATACATGAGGCAATAGAAAAACTTTTAGATCCAACATTAATTAGAGTCCCAAACCACCATGCGGCTTTAATAGCCCTATTTGGTGTATTTTTAAATTTAATTATTAGTATATACATTATTAAAATAGGTAGAAAAATAAATAGTCCGGCTATTGAAGCAGATGGACTACATCAAAGAACAGATATCTTTTCATCAATATCTATTATAATTGGTGTTATTGCATCAAATCTCGGATATCCGAAACTCGACCCAATTATAGGATTAGTAATAGGATTAATTATATTAAAAACAGCATATGATATTGGTACAGCAAATATTGATAGTATACTAGGAAAAGTACCTCCAGAAGTCATAAAAAAAATAGAACAGGTAGCCAATAGTACTCCAAATGCCTACGAAGCCCATAACATAAAAGTAGATAATTACGGCCCTTATTTTATTGTTTTCTTACATGTGAAAGTTGATGGTAATTTAAGCGTTGATGAAGCACACAAAATTATACACAATGTTGAAGAAAATATTTTAAAAATAGATAAAATCAAATATGCTTCAGTGCATGCATGTCCAATAGGATTGGAATATGAACACGAACAAGAAACAAACGATTAATATAAATATAAACGCCGGGACCGGGATTTGAACCCGGGTGGTCATATGACCATCGGATTAGCAGTCCGACGCCGTACCAGGCTGGGCCATCCCGACATAACTAAAACAAGATATAACATTATATGTTTAAAGTTACTTATAAACTTATTCATTATTATAAATGGCACGTTCAAGAGTGGACAAATCTCAAAAATATAAGTGATCTGAAAACCCAACTCCACCCCGGGATACTACAAGCATCAATTGTTAATAGTAGAGCTGCTCCCTTCCGGGCCTGACACGTTCCTATATCAAAGATGATTCTTCTTTACCCTCCAGTAAAGACTTCACCACCATTAATCCTGTAGGACGAAGTTTCTATGTTGTTTTTCCAGGCTCATATTTCCTTAAAAAGCCGCCTCTTGAACTTCGACTGCACCAAAGGGGGTGTGTGCTTACAGAGGACCCCTAACCCTCCAGTCTAGCCACTATTATTTTATATAATTAATATTATATAAATGTTAACAATTTATCTTGAAAGAGATTCTTACAGTAACTAATTAAAAATTATTGAAATCAAATTTAAAAAAAATAATAATATCAATTGATAAAAATATTAACCTAAAATGTTTTTAAAAGAAAAATTGGAAAAAATAAAATCCA
>NZ_JAZRJY010000133.1:0-2384 GCF_045646045.1 Methanobrevibacter sp.
GCCAATAAAATCGACAATGCACTTAAAAACCAGTACAACAGACTGTTCTATTCAGGAGTCATTGTTTTTGACAGACAGAGGATACTGTCACATGACCAGTTTGAATATTTCATAAAAAAAGAAAAATTAAGTGAAATCTATTAAAAAACGAAATCATTTAATTTTTTTGATTTCCCTGAACAATTTCTTGTGTGTAGAAATAAGATGCAATACCAAAAATACAAGACTGATAACTGCAGAGGATTTGTGAATGTGGGACATACTGAAGTTTCCAACTTTTATGCTTTTCCATGATTCTCTGCTGCAGAAAATACCTGAAATGATTGTTACGAGTAGGGAAATAAGCAATCCTATGTTTATGATAAGGTCCAATGCTCTTTTAAGATTATATTTTCCTTTAAATATAGCTTTAAAGTAGTTTTTATGCAGTTTTATATGATATATTATTAAAAAGAGCAATCCTATTCCCAAAACTTGATGAAGCATAATAGGAAGGCTAACGAATTCCAGTATTATTGTAATAACCATTAGAATGTCCACAGTAATTCTTTTCATCAAATCATCCCCATATTATATTTTATCAGTCGGATTATTTATATTTTTAGCTCTGCCTAAATATTTTAATCATTAAATTTGAATTATTTTTTTGAAGCCACAACGCAGCCTTTCAAATCATAGATTGGCATTTCAAGTTTCAGGTCAAGTACCCTGACGAGAGCTTCAACACCAATGCGCCCGTTAGGAATGTACTGGTATGTGGATTTAGGAATAAGAATTATTCCGCCGGTTTTTACCTTTTTGATAATCTTCAATATCAGATAGGCTATAATATCGTCATTTTCATCGATAATGCTTTTATCAAGGTTTACTACAACGCAGTCGAATTCACTGTTTATGCTGTCAATCTCATCGGGACGAACCTGCAGCATGTCAATATTTTCAAAGATATAATCGGTTACAAGAAGCGTAGGGTCATATGCATGAACCATATCCAGAATGCTTTTAACCTCACTGTAATCTTTTTTTATTTCAATTTTCTTATTGTCATTACCGCTTAAAACAAGCTGGAATGCATAATTTTCAATGTTTCTAAGGAAATTCAAATCCTTTTGAAGAGTGAATCCGTCAGGATGGGTTAGATAAATTGCTCCTCCTGTGGTTTCAAGGTTCTGGGTTCTGACAAAGAATTTGGCCTCATCGTCAAGTTCCTGTGAAGTCTTGTAATGGCTTTTCAGCTTGTTGCTCATGTATTTCATCGGTGATGATTCGGCAACAACGTCTTTTGGAACTATCAGATATTTAATGGCTCCGTATTCATAGAGTTCATATCCCTGATTTCTTTTGTAATTGAATTTTTCGGGATTCAGGTATGAATCTAGAATGCTGTCTGTTTCGTGCTGACCTGAAATCCTGTCAAGATACTTAGCATCCATCGAGGAGCCCATCGGACGGCAGTTTACTTCAATAAGAACAGGTCCCTTTTCATCAACGAGATATTCCCCATGAACACCGCCGTATTTTATTTCAAGAGCATCCAGAACATCATATACATATTCAATCAGGTCAGATTCTCCAAGGCTGAGTTCATTAATGGTTAATGTAGACTCAAGAACATGGTCTCCGCTTGGAGTAAAGGTCTTTATATGCTCCCACATGGTAGTTATTCTGTGACTGCCGTTGCATGAAACGGTATTAACTATATATTCCTTTCCTATGATACGTTCCTGGATAATGAACTTGTTAATCTTATCCCCATAGTAGTTTTCATATGTAAAGAGTTCCTCAAGTGAATCGATGACTTCAGTTCTGTTGCTGCACATTTTAAGTCCTACAGCCCCTGCACTGTAAACCGGCTTTATGACGACTTCATCCAAATTTTCCTCGTCATAGAATTGAAGTGCTTCTTCTATGGAGCTTACGGCTTTTCCCCTGATGCATCTGAGACCATATTCTGCAATCTTTTCCTGCATAGTGTCCTTTAGGGTATATGCATCCAGGTTTTCTATCGGGTTTCCCAAAAGACCTAAATCATGAGACAATTGTGTAGCAAGCACGACTCCTCTTTCAGAGGCAGGAATGACAAGAATGGGATCATATTTTTTTACAAGCTCAAGTGTTTCATCATATGACTCCTTTTCATTTATCACTTCAAAATCATCATCAATTTTGGCCATATCACTCATAACAAGTTCACAATATGATTTGGCTTTTTCTGATTCATCAATCTTTGTATTCAAAACTACAGGATTGTAATTTCTGTTTTTAATATCGGCAATATAATTTGTTCCCGTTGACCGGCATTCCACAACTATAATATTTTTCATAGATTCACTTCCCTATAATAACTTCTGTTTAAATTGATATAAAAATTTAAATGCAATTTT
>NZ_JAZRJY010000134.1:0-11419 GCF_045646045.1 Methanobrevibacter sp.
ACAGGCATTCCAAAAGGAGTAAAAATCACAAGAAAATCAATTGTAAATTATATTCAATACTATACAGACAAGTCAAACATGACCTCAGAAGATACATTTGCATTATATGCATCTATTGGTTTTGACGTCGGTGCAATAAAAAGTATTTTCGTTTCCATGTTCGTTGGAGCCTGTTTAAATATAATTCCTGAAGAAATCAGGTTAGATATGAATAAATTAAATAATCATTTCATTAATAACAACATTACTCATGCCCACCTCCCAACACAGGTAGCCAAACTGTTCATTGATGAATTTGAAACTTCTTCACTGAAAATTTTAGTTACCGGAGGAGAAAAATTAGGAGAAATTGATTATTCTACAGATTATATGCTTGTTGATTCATATGGTCCAACTGAAGCCTGTGTATCTGTAACAGCCATTAAAGAAGAGAATAAAATTGATCATACTTCCATTGGCAATCTGTTATACAACATTAAAGCCTATGTTTTAGATGATGAAAGAAGACGTGTCCCTGTAGGTGCGGTTGGTGAACTTTATTTGGCAGGTTATCAGATTGCTGACGGTTATTTAAATCGCGAAAAAGAAAATGGAGAAGCGTTCATAGACAATCCATTTGATGAAAATAAAGATTATGGCGTACTATACCGTAGCGGTGATATGGTAAGAGTACTGAATGATAGAACTCTAGCTATTGTCGGACGTCGTGACAAGCAAGTTAAAATCAGAGGAAACCGTGTAGAACTACCTGAAATCGAATCTGTCATTCGTGAAATCAGTTATGTTGAAGACGTAACTGTCCAAACAATAAAACGCGGTTCAAATTATGATCTTGTTGCATATGTGGTTGCATCAGGTGACATAAATAATATTGAAGACAACATTTGTAAACATATTGCAGAATCTAAACCGGATTATATGGTTCCTGCAGTGGTAATAAAATTGGACCAGATTCCATTAAATGTTAACGGTAAAGTGGATAAAAAGAAATTGCCTAAAGGAATTGTATCTTCTAAAGTTGTTGCGCCTAAAAATAAAACCGAACAGGAAATACTGGAGATATGTTGGAATCTTCTGGAAAATACTGACTTTGGTGTGACTGACAATTTGTTGTCTCTTGGATTTTCATCATTAACATATATGAACTTAAATTATGAAATCTATTCAAAATTCAAAATTAATTTAAACTTCTCTGAGTTAATAGAATGTAAAACTGTTAGAAGCATTTCTGAAATATTTTCAAATGATAATGTGAGTAAATTTAAAAAATATGAGAAAAGAGAATTGTATCCATTAACAAAAGATCAAATAGTAGTGTATGAAAGTAGGGCTGAAAATCCGTTTGCATTTAAAGCTTCTTATGCTATTAAAATCTTTGATGTTGATGTTGATAAACTTAAAAAAGCCTTTATTAAATTTTTAGACAGACATCCGTTTTTAAAATCAACATTAACGACAATAAATGATAAACATTATATAAAACGTGAAGATGAATGGGATGGTTCCAATTTAATTAGAATTTCTAAAGTTGGTGAGTCTGAATTTGATTTATTTGAAGAAAAGGTTGTTCTTCAGGAAAATGACTATATATTTGACAGATATTTCAAAGAAGACTGGGATTCATATCAAAATAAGTTTTTATATTGTGTAATGGTAGAAAATAAAAATAAAGTGTTCATGTCAATATTTCTGGACCACCTATTTTGTGATAATTACTCATTATCATTAATGTTTAATGAAATTGATAAAATTTACAATAATCAGGAATATAAAATAAAAGAAGAAATAATTGACGGTTTTGATTATAACATGTTTTATTATGAGGATGAAATAAAAACCAGTGACTTATATGAAAAATTCAAAAAAGACGTAATGGGTTATGGTGATTTGTATATTCCTCCGATACGTG
Organism: Methanobrevibacter sp.; assembly: GCF_045646045.1. Lineage (GTDB taxonomy): Archaea > Methanobacteriota > Methanobacteria > Methanobacteriales > Methanobacteriaceae > Methanocatella. The sequence goes on from NZ_JAZRJY010000134.1 coordinate 1,910, forward strand.
AGTATGATAATGATTGGTGTCAACACAATAGTTTAAGTATAGTTCTGGAAGATAAACAGTCAATACAGAATTTCTGCAAAAAACATAATTTGCCATTCAATCATTTATTCATGGCCACTTTTGTACTGGCATTATATAAATATTGTAATTTAAGTAAAGGTATTTTGCCGGTAATTTCAAACGGAAGATTTTTCAATGAACTAATGAATACACAGCACTATATTGCAAAAACAATATATTTAAAATTTAAAACAAAATCCTGGACTAGTTTTGGTGATGTAATTGATAATATTGATGATGAAATGAAAAGAATCATAAAATCAGAACCTAATTCATTTAAACTCACATATTTCAATCAATGGATATTCAATTTCATAGAATCATATGAAATTGATGACTTAAATTTAACTATGGTGGACTATAAAAAACAGTTCAACAGGCCACGTTTAATAAAAAATGTTGGAGTAAACTTTATCAATGATGTGATTATATTTGAAATGCATGACCAATACCATGTAAACATCAAATATCATAACATGCGATTTACTGATGAATATATTGGGGAATTTATTGGTTATTGGATTAACATAATAAAATATGTTCTCTTAAAAGATGAAATGGATTTAAATTTGGAGTTTTTGGATGAGATTTAATTGATAAACAGTTATATAGCATTATCCATGACATGAAAATCCCACATATTATATAATTTAATAGTGGAGGTTATGATTTTTAATATGTATCATTAGTAATTATGGTGTTCTATTTTTAATGTTAATGTTACTTTTAGCTTCCGGGGTAATGTTAATTAAGCGGGAATGAATATTATTTATTCGAAATCACCATTGTTGCTTTTATTTCTATTTGGAGCATTTTACAGTTTTTTGGGAAATGATGATGAATATAAAATACTGGAAAGTGTTTATCCGATTTAAAAGGTGAATCATATATTATAAAATGTGAAAGTGATATTAAAAAAATATTTTTGGTTTTAGGGATTTTTATAATGACTATCCTTTTAGCAATAACATTTGTATTGTTTGCTTAAATCGAATACTTTAAATAAAATAGTAAATAAAAATTATAATTAATCTAAAATAATTCTTATTGTAGATTATAAAATGTGGAATTTATGGAGGAAAATTAATGTCAACTAAAGTTGTAGAGATTAAAACATTAAAAGTTGGAAAATATATAGTATTAGGTGGAGAAGCATCTAAAATCACTAGTTTAACTACCTCTTCCCCAGGTAAACACGGGGCTGCTAAAGCAAGATTAGAAGCTGTAGGTATTTTTGATAACCAAAAAAGAAGTATTGTTAAACCTGTAGATACTAAAGTAGATATTCCAATTATCGATAAAAGAGTAGGTCAAGTATTATCTATCCAAGGCGAAAATGTTCAATTAATGGATATGGAAAGTTACGAAACTTTAGATTTACCAATGCCTGAAGATTTAAAAGATGAAATTTCAGAAGGTATTGAAGTAGAATACATTGTAGCTTTAGGTAATATGAAAATCATGAGAACTAAATAAGTTCTCTATTTTATTCTTTTTTTTAGATATATTATGCTATTGAATACTTATGAACCGTGGAAATTCGCATTTTCCGCACAGACTGATTTTGATAATATTAAAAAGGATTCATATGGCATAATTGGTGTTCCATTTGACAGCACGACATCATATCATTCAGGAGCTCGTTCAGGTCCTATTGTTGTTCGTGAAGCGTCATACGGATTTGAAAAGTATAATATTAATTTTAAGTCATCTATTGATACTGTTTTTTATGATTTCGGTGATGTGAATGTAGTTCCAGGTAACTGTGAAGCTACATGTAAAATTGTTGAGGATACTGTTAATGAATTATTGGATTTGGAAATTAGGCCGATAACCATTGGCGGTGAGCATTCCGCTTCAATAGGTGTTATTAAAGCATTATCTGAAAAATATGATAAATTGACTGTTGTGCATTTGGATGCCCACAGAGATTTGGCATTTAAATTTATTGGTGAGAAATATTCTCATGCAACAGTAATGAGAAGGGCTCATGAATTTGGTGTTGATTTAGTTCAAATCGGAATAAGATCCTCATCTGCTGAAGAGGATGAATTTGTTGATTCAACATACAATATTCAGACTTTTAAAAATAAGGATGTGCATCGTCATATGGATGCAGTACAATATTATTTGACGACTGTTGATACTCCGGTTTATTTATCTATTGACATGGATGTTTTTGATCCGGCTATTGCTCCTGCTGTCGGAAATCCAACACCTGGAGGATTGTTTGTATCTGAAATAGAAGATGTTGTTAAATCTTTATCTTATAAAAATGTTGTTGGAATGGATGTTGTTGAAACGGCTACAAATAAATTAGGTGAAAATACTGCCGTAACTGCTGCCAAAATAATTTATGACTTTTTGTCTTTAGTTTAATTGGTAATGGATTTTTTAACTATTCGTATTTGTCTTTTACCTGATTAAGATAATATGTTCCTTTATCTGTGATACTATAAAATCTGTATCTGGAATCCTCTTCATTTAAGCAAACAACTAATTCAGCATCTTTTAGTGTTTTTAAGTATTTAGATACATGATTACTATTATCTCCAATATCTTTGCTGATTTTTGATGGTATTTTATCTTCGAATTCTAAAGATTTTAAAACTTCGACTCTTTTTTTTGAACGAAGTAATAATGAGATAATTCGCATATCATCTTTAATTTTCATAATTTATAACTTTGTTCGTTGTTGTTTTAATTAATTTGTATATGCTATTAGCAGGATAATAGCATACTTTTGAAATTTTTTAAATATATTTTTTTAATAATTTTTTCATCAATACCATTAAATATCATCGAAAACAAATTTATAATATTAATAAATAATGGAGCAAAAAATATTATGTATAAAAGAACTATTGGTCTTTCCGGCCATATTATTGACTCATTAACTTTAACCAGGACAATGGGCATTATTATGGACAAAGGTGGAGAATTTGATATTTTGGAAATTAATGTTGGTAGAAAGAAATCTGATATTAGTAAAGCGAAAATTGAAGTATCTGCCGAATCTCCCGAATTATTGGAATCTATTTTAGATGAATTATCAGTTCTTGGTGCATCAATTGATGAGCTTAAAGAAGTTAATTTGGTTGCATCTACAAAAGATAAAGTTGCTCCAGAGGGTTTTTACTCCTCATCCAATCATACTACTCATATTTACTATAAAGGAAATTGGCTTCCTGTTGAAGATATTGAAATGGATTGTTTGGTTGTTGTTGATGAAAAAGCTAATCGTGCTTTTGTAAAACCTATAGCTGATGTAAAAGTTGGAGATAAAATCGTTGTTGGCCTGGATGGTGTAAAAGTTACACCACCTCACAGATCAAGGGATGAACAACAGGTATTTGAATTCATGAATAGTGATGTGTCCTCTGAAAAACCTTTAATGAATATTATTAGGGGCATTGCTAAAGAAATGAAAGAAATTAAAGCTAAAGGTGGAAAAATAGGAATTGTTGGTGGACCTGCTATTGTTCACACAGGATCCGGTAAATACTTGGCATCTTTGATTCGTGAGGGTTATATTGATGTTATCATGGCAGGTAATGCTTTGGCTACTCATGATATGGAGTCTAATATATTCGGCACTTCATTAGGTATTGAAGTGGAAACAGGTAAAATTGTTGCTCATGGACATACTCATCATATGAGAACCATTAATAAAATTAATCGTTCAGGCTCTATCAGGGATGCTGTTGAAGATGGTACTCTAACCGGTGGAATAATGTATGAATGTATTAAAAATGATGTTCCATTTGTATTGGCAGGTTCTATTCGTGATGACGGACCACTTCCTGACGTAATAACTGATGTTATTGTGTCTCAAAGAGAAATGAGAAAATATGCTCAGGAAGTAGATATGGTTATAATGATAGCTACAATGTTACATTCAATAGCAACTGGAAATATGCTCCCTTCAAGAGTTAAAACAATCTGTGTTGATATTAATCCATCCACTGTTACCAAATTGTCTGATAGGGGCAGTGCACAGGTAATTGGTATCGTCACTGATATAGGTTCATTTTTACCATTACTTTATGATGCATTAAATGAGGATTAAAATGTCATTCACTGCTTTTATTCTGGATGTTTTGACTGATTCTGTTTATCCTGCTAGAATTACTATTAAAAATGGTATTTTTGAAGAAATCGTTCCCATCATTTTTGGTGAAAATACTGAAGTTGATGTGGAAGGATTATTGCTTCCAGGATTTATTGATTCCCATATTCATGTTGAAAGTAGTATGCTGACTCCAGCTCAATTTGCCAAAATTGCAGTTAGGCACGGTACTACTTCTGTTGTCTGTGATCCTCATGAAATTGCTAATGTTTGCGGAATTGAAGGTATTGAATTCATGATTGATAATGCATCTCAAGTTCCATTTAATTTTTATTTTTCAGCACCATCTTGTGTTCCTGCAACGGGATTTGAAACATCAGGAGCTGTTTTAACCTCTGATGAAATTGAATTTTTACTTCAAAAAGATGAAATTGTTGCTCTTGGAGAAATGATGAATTTTCCAGGTGTTATAAATGGTGATGAAGAAGTTTTAAGAAAATTGGAACTGTCAAGAAAGTATAATAAACCTATTGATGGTCATGCTCCATTGCTTTCAGGTAAAGAATTGGATAAATATCTGGAACAATATATCGTTACTGACCACGAATGCAGTAATTTTATTGAAGCTATTGAAAAAAAGCAGAAGGGTATGAAAATTATGGTGCGTGACGGATCATCTGCCAAAAATATGGAAGATCTTTTTGATTTTAATGATAGGTTAGACTATTGGAAAAATCAGGATAGTTTCGGTATCATACCGACTGATGTTTTGGAAAGAAGAATTAATTCTCCAATTTTTGATTTTATTGTATCTGATGATAAAAACCCAAGAGATTTAGTTAAAAGTCATCTTAATGGTTCTGTTAAAAAGGCTTGTGAATTAGGTGTGGATGTAATTAAAGCTATTGAAATGGTAACCATTAATCCTGCAGCACATTATAATTTGGATGGCGGCGCTATTGTAACAGGTGCAAAAGCTGATTTTATAATAATTGATAATTTAATTGATTTTAATATATTAAAAACATATGTTGCAGGTGAATGTGTATTCGACGGTGAAAATGTTTTGTTTGATGTTGATGATGTTGAATTTAAAAATACAATAAATGCATCTAAAAAGCAACCTGAAGACTTTGATGTATGTTATGACGGTGATGAATGCAAAGTCAATGTTATAAAATGTTATAATGGTGAATTGTTAACTAAAGATATTACTGCTGATTTAATATGTATTGATGGCAAAGTTCAATCAGATATTTTTCAGGATGTATTAAAAATTGCTGTTGTTGAACGTTATGGTGGAAATAATGTTGCTAATGGATTTATTAAGGGATTTGGTCTTAAAAAAGGAGCTATTGCATCATCAATTTCTCATGATTCTCATAATATCATTGTCATTGGTTATGATTCAAAAGTAATGGCGGATGCAGTAAACACTGTAATTGATAACTGTGGTGGAATAGCTGTTGTAAGTGAAGATTTTAACGGGTCTCTGCCTCTTCCTATCGCTGGTTTGATGAGTAATGAGGATGCATTTGATGTGGCTAAAAATTTACGTACTTTGCAGAAAATGGCAATGGCATTAGGCTGTAAACTTGATGCACCTTTCATGACAATGGCATTTATGTCTCTTTTAGTGCTTCCATCAATTAAAATCTCTGATAAAGGATTATTTGATTGTGATAATTTTGAATTTATGGATGTAATTATAAATTAAATGTCATAACCTTTTTCATTTAATTTACTTTTTATTTTATCCATTGCATCCTTATCTTTTTTAGATCCGACTTTTTTTACAACCCTATAAGCTTCCTTAAATGAATCCAGATAATATTTTCTTTTTTCATCATCAACAATATTTATTCTTGAAAAATTATCTAAACATTCTATAACATAACTGAAAGCTCTATTGTATGCTTTTGTTGGTTTATTGATAATTAATTCTGTAACATCGGCTTTAATAACATTAGCTTCTCCTTTCTTTTTAATAGGGTCGCTTTGTTTTACTGCCTTTTTAATGCTTGTGACTTCACATTTAAAGTAACAATCAACACCTTTAATGGATTTGTTTTCGTTGAAATCATTTGCTTCAAGATTGTCTAATAAAGACCAGGTAAATAGTTCTGGGTTTTGTGTAATATTGACAATGAATTCCTTTTGTGCAATGATATTTTCCAATGTATGGCTTCCTTTAAAAATACGGCACATTACCTTATTATTTCCTCCGCATAAAATTCCAATAGGTGCGGCATTCAGACTACCATCCATATTCTCTGTAGTGATGATGGTTTCATATTGCTGACCTTTATACATACCAATTTTTGTTAAATCAATTTCCATTAATATAAGGTTATGCTTCTTTTTTAAAAAAACTTTTTATATTTTAAAAAAGAAAAATATATACTGTATTATAAAAATAAAATAGGAGGCTTTCCATGAAATACAAAATGTATGATGAAATGATGGAACAACCAGATTCACTTAGAAAAACATTTGAAAATGAATTACCTACAATGAATGAAGTTTCTGAATTGGTTAAAAAAGTAGATAAAGTTTATTTAATTGGATGTGGAAGTTCTATATCAACTTGTTACAGTGTTAGAGACGCACTTAGAATGACTACTGCATTAAATATTGAAGTATTTTCAGGATATGAATTTTATTATAACAAATTTTTACAAAAAGGAGAAAATTCACTAGCAATATTCACATCCCAGTCTGGAGAAACATCAGATACATTATCTTCTCTTAGGCGTGCTAATGAATTTGGCATTCATACGGTTTCAATTTCTAATGAACCTGATAGTTCTATGATTAAAGAAGCTAAAACTCCAATAATCACGAGATGCGGAACAGAAACAGCTATTTTAGGTACTAAAACTTATGTGACTCAAATTGCTTGTCTTTATCAAATTTTATTCTCAGCTTCTGATTATGAAAATAAAGATGAATTATTATCTCAGTTACAGGAAATTCCAGATATTATAGAAGAATTGCTTAAGACAACTGAAGAAGATTATAAAAAATTGGCTGAAGAATATAAAGATGAAGAAATTTTCTACTGTTTGGGAAGCGGACCTAATTTTGGTCTTTCATTTAAAGTAGCAATGACTATGCTTATGGAAGGAGCAATTAAACATGCATGCCCATTATATTCCTCTGAATTCAGACATGGATTAATTGAACGTGCTGAAAAAGATGTTCCTATGATTATATTTGATTGTGATTTCGAATCTGATGTAATTACAAGAAAAGCTATTGATTTTTCCAATAATTTGGAAGCTAAAGTCATAGTATTTAATTTAAAAGACTTTGCTGATGTAAATAAATTATTATCTCCATTGGTCTTTGTAGTTCCTCTTGAATGGTTTGTCTATTATTTAGCTCACTTCAATGATGAAGATCCTGGTGCTACAAGACATATCGGTAAAGTCAGATACTAAATTTAAACGGTAGATGATGTTCTACTGTTTTAATTATTTTCTTTTTTTATTTATTGCTCAATTTTTTTTCATTGTATAACTGTTTTTTACTTTTTTGTTGTTATTTTTTCAAACTATTATAATTATTAATTTTCCGATTAATTATTCTACTAGTTAAATTATTATGTATTAAAAATATTAATCAATAATTTAATTTAAAGCAAACCTTTATATAGTTAAGTCAACATATATAGTATTGGTATTATGTAATGATAAATTTGTGTTTAACTTGTTTATTTTTGCACAATATTTTAATTTTGGGAGTGAGTATTATGTCTGAAAAAGAAATTAATAATCAAACTAATGAACCTGTCGTTGAACAAAAAGAAAAATTGCCTTTTGCTAAAAATGAGGTATATCGTTTGATGAGGCAAAATCTCGACAGTGACAAAATTATTAGGGACAGAGTAAAAGTTGAAATGAATAAATTTTTAGCAGACATATTAAAAAATGTGTGCAAACAGTTGAATGATTATCCGTATACAACAGTTGATTATGAAATGTTTAAGGAAGCTACTTACCCATATACAAATATAGAAAGAATCAATGAAGAAAAAGAAAGAATTTTATTGCATTTGAACAGTATTAAAGCAGATTGTGATGCTTTGGCAATGGATGTTGAAAAAACTTTGAAGTTAAATGATCGTGTGGAGAATGATTCATTTGCAGACTTTTCGTCACAGGAAAATGAAGAGTAGTTTTTTTTAATATCAATTATAAAAAAATAGAGGGATTTGCTTAAAAAAGGTTTTTCATCCCAAATATTTATTGATAATTGGGATATTAATTTTTCCTTTTAGATAAGCATTTCCAATATAAGCAAAGATTACTCCAAGTATTATTAATAATAATGTTTGATTTCCAACGAATTCTAAAAAGTACATTAGTTGTTGGCCTCCGTATACTGTAAGAATGACTGTATTTTGCAACAGGCTAGTAAACAGGCCGATTATAAATCCAACAATAATAGAACCATACATATTTTTAATTTGTGGTGTAAGAATTATCTCAGTTATTATTAATCCAATACAAAAACTATATGGAAAAATACCTAAAGACATATACGAGGCATATTCTATTTGTTTGTATGTTGTAAAGGAAAATAAATAGTAGAATATTGTCCCTAATAATAATGATAAAACAATGCCCACAATGGAGTATTTTAAAATCACTTTTAAATCAATTTTTTTATTTTCATTCATAAAAATGCCTCCGAAGATTTTGCATCTTTGTTTAATGTTATTAATATATTACATTTGGTATTTAAAATTATATTTTTTGAGGTAATTATTAATTAATTTTGAATAGTAAAAAAAAGTTCTTTGACTGGAAAGGGGTTTTCCAGTCGATTTTTGTAGATAATTATTCTACTGTAATTTTATGTTTTGGTATAACTAATTTTGGAAGAGTAATTAAAACAATACCTGCATTATATTTTGCTTTGATGTTTTCCACTTCAATACTGTTTTCAAATCTAACAGTTTTTGAACATCTTCCAGTAGTTAATTCAGAAGCAATAACATTTGCATCTTCATCTTCTTCCAATTCTTCAATTAAAGGTTTGAATGTTGCAGTGATTACAATATCATTGTCTCCTGCTTCGATTTCAACATCTTCTTTTGAAATACCTGGAATTGCAACTTTTAAGTAGTATGTTTCATCAGTTTCAACTAAATCAGCAGCTAAGTTACTCACAGTAGCATTTTTATACTCATTGATTTTTTCATCAGCATATTTTTGCATGTTTTTGAAATTTTCTTTGAATTCTTCAATTGTGCTGTTTATGTCATTTACGAACATTTCTGAGTAAACTTTACCTTTTTCTTTTTTTTCTTCGAATTTATCTTCCATTTTTTCCTTTTTTTCATCGAATTTATCTTTGCCTTTTTCCTTTTTTTC
>NZ_JAZRJY010000135.1:0-17263 GCF_045646045.1 Methanobrevibacter sp.
ATAGACTTCCTGTCTCATAATCATTTACAAAAATAATTAATTTTACAGATTATATTTTAAAAATAAAAAAAAAATAAAAAAAGATAATAGCTTAAAAAAGCTATTTTAAAATAATGTTGTCAATATTATGTAGTCTATTAGCTAATACTTTAGCCCTTTCTATGTTAATACCATTTTTACCAATAGCAATACGCTTATTAGTATTATCTGTTGCAACAGTAGCAATTTTTTCTCCAGATTTTCTAGTTGAAATTTTCACGCTTTGCAACTCAGCCGGAGATAAAATATTTTTGATAAATTGTTCAGGATCTTCATTGAATTCAATGACTTCGACCCCTCTATCTACTGCCCTTTGAACTTTTGATACGGTACTTCCACGTTTACCTATAGCTAATCCCATATCTCCTTGCTTAACAACGAAAGTAACCTTATTGTTATCATCATCGATAATGCAATCCTTAACCATTGCTCCAGTCATATTCTCAAATAAAGCAATGAATCTTATTTCATTTGCACCAAATTTAATAGACACGTAAATCTACCTCAAATCATCTAATATAGTAGAATCTCCTGGATCGTTAACGATTAATGTAGCAACGGTAAAAGGTTTACCACAAACAGAACCTAAGTCAACACTTGTTCCATCATAAATGTGACAAGGGATTTCTGAGAGTTTTGCATAATATTCAACATCTTCAATAATATCATTAGGAGCATTTTGAGCAACAACAACGAGTTGACCTTTTCCTAATTTTAAAGATTGAATTGATTTTTCAGAGCCTAAAGTCACATCACCTGTGTCGACAGCTACTCTGATTCCTCTATCTACGTCCATCATCTAGCCTCCTATTCATTTTTTGCCATTTTGACACCGATTGATCCGGTACCAAGAGGTATTGGTTGTCCAATAATAATATTTTCGATGATACCAGTTAAATCATCTACTTCTCCACGAATACTTGCGTTAAGTAAATGCTTACCGGTTTCTTCAAAAGCTGCACGTGCTAAAACACTTGATTTTTCACCACTAATACCATGTCTTCCAATGGATTTTACTTCACCTTCGGAAGTCATAATATCTGCAACTAACATGATATGCCTTACATCAACAGTAAGACCTTGCTCTGAGAGAGTATTATTCGCTTCATTAATTATTGATTGACGAGCTGCTTCAATACCTAAAACATCTTCTATTTCACGAATACTGTTAGTAGTAGTTCTTCTAGCATCAATTCCATCAAAAGATAAAATCTCTTTAAGATTTGACCCTTCAGTATGGATAACCCATTCTTCATCCTTACGGATAATAACTTTACCTATTTTTTTAACTCCACTGATTTGTAAGTCACGGACTTTATCAGCTAATAAACGAAGATTACGGATTCTGTGTCTTTCATCTCCATCTTCTTTAGGTTTAATTATTATTAGATTTCCAGTAATTTCGGGTTTATCTTTCTTGAAGTCAGCCTCGATTTTTTGAATAATCTCATCTTTAACAAGTCTTCTTTCATCAATTTTCTTATCTGATAATGTAGCTTCAACTTGCATTTCAGCATAATTTAAATTAAAGTCTTCAAGAATATCGTTAATAGTACTTCTACCAATTTTATTTGCTAAAGTTTTAACGAATTCTTCATCTTGACATTTATCTTCTTCAAAGTAAATGTCCATTGTTGGAGTTGCAATGTCTTTTCTTGCATCAACAATTTCAATGAGTCTTGGAAGACCTAATGTTACGTTTAACTCAGTAACCCCTGCATAGTGAAAAGTACGCATAGTCATCTGAGTACCAGGTTCACCAACAGATTGCGCAGCTACTGTTCCAACAGCCTCTCCAGCTTCAACATGAGCTCGGTCATAGGCAGTTTTTAATTTATCTGCAAGTTTATCTAATTCATCATCAGTTAAATCACGACGAACATAAGCATTTGCTAAATCTTCAACATAACCTTTAGGGAATTCTATACCTTTATCGGTTAAAACACTTAAAACTTTATCAATAATACTAATATCATTGATAATGGATGTTAAATCTTCATCAGAAAGTTGATTTTTGTTAGTTTTTTCAAAGATATTTTTAATATAATAATAATCTAACATTTCAATATCATTTTCTTCTAAAGAATTTGAAAATTCAACAAAATCAATATTATATTGACTTAATAAATCGCAAACAGCATTGATATTTTTATATTTAGCAATTATTTCTTCAAAAATATCATCAGTAATATCGACTGAATCATAATCGACTAAAATATTTTTAATATCATAATCTTCTGGAATGCAAATATTGCGCTCTTCCAAAGTATTTTGCACTTTTTCAATTAATTCATCCATATTTACACCCCTTATTTACCTACTTCCTTAGATTTTTCTTCTAATTTAATCTCTTCAATAAGTTTATCCAAGTTTGCTGCTATACCAAAGTCACTTTTAGCTGGATCTACCCCATCGTCACCAAAGATTCTTTGAACAACATTACTTTGATTGTCAGTTACAAGTCCTGAAGGTTTTACTTGTAAATCTTGAAGTGCGTTTACAAGTCTTCTTTGCATATAACCGGATTGTGCGGTACGAATCGCAGTATCTACAAGACCTTCCCTTCCTCCCATAGCGTGGAAGAAGAATTCAATTGGGTCTAATCCAGATTTATAACTGGAGTGTACAAATCCTTTTGCTTTTGCCCCCAATTCGTTTCTTTTGAAGTGAGGCAATGTTCTTTCAATGTAACCCCTGTGGATACGTCCACCCCTAACTGCCTGTTGACCTACACAGGAAGTAATCTGAGTCAAGTTCAACATGGATGCCCTAGCACCAGTACGTGCCATGACAACAGAGTGGTTGTGTTCCATAGTTAAGTAATCTTCTGCAATTTCACCGGATTTATCCCTAGCTTCCCCTAGAACTTGCATGATTCTCATTTCTAAAGTCTCTTCTAAACTTCTACCAGGTAATGCATCAAGGAATCCTTCATTATATGCGTCAATTAACTTATCTACTTTTTCTTCTGAAGTTTGTAAGTGCTCATTAATCCTTGCTTGAGCTTCTTCAGGGATTTCTTCATCATTTAAACTGGTTGTAATACCAGTTACCATGATTCCACAGATAGCTAAGTCAGTTGATCTGTCTAAGAATTCTTTTGCTCTTCCCGGACCATATTCTTTAACGATTTTATCTAAAATTTGACCGGACATGGATCCATATGCTTTTTCATCAATAACCCCTTGTTTTAAGATACCATTTTTAATTCTGACATATGCATCGATAGGACATAACCTGTCATAATCTACATCCTCTAAACTAGGAGCTTCACTTAATGTTCTGTCACATTGACCACATTTAGTACAAATTTCAGCTTTATATGTTAAGTTTAAGTCATTAGGTAAAAGTAATGAGAATAACTCTTTTCCGGTCCATTCATCACCTTCATTTTTAATGATTAATGAATCGGTATTTTCATCATCATTACCTGATGAATATTTTGCAGTAATCTCATCGGCAATACGTTTTTGAGCAATGGATTTGATTGTTTCTTTTTCGTCATCAGTCCATTTGTTAGCTTTAAGACGTTTTGCTATTTCATCTTCAGTTAAATCTAAAGTGTTGAGATATGCTTCTTTATCTGCTTTGGTTCCACGAACATTTTTAGTTTTCTTTGCAATTTCTCTTTCGATTTCCGGACTTTCTTCTGATTCAGCTTTTAATAACCATTTGTCCCCATCTTTTTCAGGGATTGCCAAATGAGATTTACGAATAATCTGTAATGCTTGTTCTTCTGTAAATCTCATTGATTTTCTGGTTAACAAGTATGCTCCGGAAATGTGGTCGTGAATTGCACCGATAATTGGTCCACCAAACCTTGGAGATAAAATGTGTTCCTGTACACGCATCAATGATTTTGCTTCTGCACGAGATTCATCAGTTTGGAAAACGTGCATGTTCATTTCGTCTCCATCGAAATCTGCATTGTATGGAGGACATACACATAAGTTTAATCTGAATGTTTTGTAAGGTAATACTCTTACTTCGTGTGCCATCATACTCATTCTGTGAAGTGAAGGTTGACGATTGAATAAAACCATATCTCCATCTTTTAAGTGTCTTTCTACAATGTCACCTGGTTTTAAATTCTCTAAGATATATTCTTTGGTATCTTCATTGATTTTTCTTCTGTTTCCAGATTCTGAAATCATGTAGTTTGCACCAGGGTGAACATTAGGACCGTTTTCAACGTAAGTTCTGATTTCATCAATGTTCCAGTCATTTACATATGCAGGTACAGTTACCTCTTTTGCAATCATTTCAGGAACACCAACTTCGTTAATACTAATGTTTGGATCAGGGGAAATTACTGTACGTGCAGAGAAGTTTACACGTTTACCTGAAAGGTTGGATCTGAATCTTCCTTCTTTTCCTTTTAACCTTTGAGTTAAGGTTTTTAAAGGTCTTCCTGATCTGTGTTTGGATGGTGGAACACCACTAGCCTCATTATCAAAGTAAGTAGTAACGTGATATTGTAACAAGTCCCATAAATCCTCTACAATTAATTGAGGAGCACCAGCTTCCATATTCTCAACTAATCTCTGATTAATACGCAAAATATCAACTAATTTATGGGTTAAATCATCCTCTGAACGTTCACCAGTATCCAAAGTAATAGAAGGCCTTACAGTTACTGGAGGAACTGGTAAAACAGTTAAGACTAACCATTCAGGTCTTGCAACTTCAGGATTAATACCTAAAACAAAAATATCTTCATCAGTGATTCTTTCTAACCTTTCTCTGATTTCAGATGCAGTTAATTTATACTCTCCTTGATGGATAGTAACCGGCTTATCCAAACTGATAGGTTCTTGAATAAGATTTTGAAGATAAATTTTTACATGATCGCCAAGACGCCTTTTAAGTTCAGACTGATATTTCTTTTCAGCCTTTTCATCATATTCAGCTAAAATTTTGGCTTTTTCTTCTTCCAATTCTTTTATAGCATCAGTGTCTACTTCAGCTTCTTTATTGAGTTTTTCGATTCTTGAATCGATTTTCTCAACTTTCTTATCATATTCACTGTCAATATTATCGCGGATAGATTCTTTAATATCATCTATATCGTTTCTGTTTCTTTTTTCGATAAGATCAAAACTGGCTTCAATATCTGCTGAAGATTGATTCTTCCTACAGTGAGGACAAAGCAATTTAGGATCAATATAATTAAATGATGGTTTATCATCATTTTCATCTCTTATTACATATGCATCATAATAAAGATCATTTAATATACCTATTAAGATATCATCCCTTTCAACATCATCATATTCAATGCCTTCAGGATAAAGTTGACCCATGATTTTTTCAACAATCTCATTTTGTTTATTTTCAGGCAATTCAACTTTTTTAGCATCATTTTGAAGCTTTTTTAAGATATCTTCCAAGTTTTCTTTATTATGCATTGCTTCAGCAATTTTTTCTCTGTAATCGTCTAAAACATCTTCAGGTAATAATACACGTCCACATTCGTTACAAGTTGAACGTAATATTTTATGAATAATATCTCCAAAACCAACATGAAGAACTGGTCTTGCAAGTTCAATACTACCAAAGTGTCCTTGACAGTCCCCACCTCTAACACCACAGGTGTGACATTTAAGTGAAGGGTCTAAAACACCTAAACGAGGATCCATCAAACCATTTTCAATTGGATAACCATCAGAATCATAAGTATCTGGAGTTTCAACACGAACAACAGACATATTACGAATATCCTCTGGAGACATTAATCCAAAGTTAATCCTTTCAATTTTTTTGATAAATTCTTTCAATGTACCGGCTCCTTCAATATTATGCTTTGTCTCCTAAAACTAATTTAGGGAAGATACACAAACTTTTAAGTTCATCCAATAATAATTTAAATGCATATGATATTTCAACTGGATAAGTTTCTACATCTCCACATATAGGACAATATTTTTTATTTCTATTTTTATCTTCAACAGCCAACATTCCACAATGTTCACAAACAATTGCTTCATATTTGTCTGATTCATCTAAAAGTCTTTCTTTTAAGGTTAAAGCTGCACCATGTGCAATGAGACAATCTCTTTCCATTTCTCCAAACCTTAAACCACCTTCACGAGCCCTACCTTCAGTAGGTTGGCGTGTAAGAACTTGTACTGGACCTCTAGAACGTGCATAAACTTTATCAGTAGTCATGTGGTGTAATTTTTGATAATAAGCCACTCCAACGAAAATCTCTGCTTCAATTCTTTCACCAGTTACACCATTGTATAATGATTCACAACCTGCAGATTCAAAACCATTATTTAAAAGATGTTGTTTAATTGTTTTTTCAAGTTCTATGTTGAATGGAGTACCGTCAATACGTTCTCCTTCAAGACAACCAGCTTTACCAGCAACCATCTCAAGCACCTGACCTACAGACATCCTGGAAGGAATAGCGTGCGGATTAACAATTAAATCCGGAACAACACCAAATTCTGTGAAAGGTACATCTTCAGGAGATAAAATTAAACCAATAACCCCTTTCTGACCGTGTCTTGATGCGAATTTGTCCCCAAATTCAGGTTGTCTAGTATCCCTTACTCTAATTTTAGCAAGTCTAGAACCTTCAATGGTTTCAGTTAATAAAACAGCATCAACAATACCTTTTTCACCGTGACGTACAGTTACAGAAGTTTCTCTTCTTTTTTCTGAAGCACTAGCCAATTCATCAAACTCACCTAAGAATCTTGGTGGAGAAGTTTTACCGATTAATACATCTCCAGATTCAACATAAGATTCAGGATTTACAACACCAAATTCATCTAAGTGTCTATATGCTTCTTCTGAACGATATCCTTTAATATTTTTATCTGGAACTTCGAAATTATCTTCTTGACCACCAGGGTACCTTTTTTCAGAAGTATCATATGATCTGAAAAATGAAGATCTGCCTAATCCCCTTTCAAGAGAACCTTTGTTGATAACCATTGCATCCTCCATGTTATACCCTTCATAAGACATTAATGCAACAACAAAGTTTTGACCGGAAGGTCTTAAGTCATAGTTAGTTGAGTCAATAATACGTGTTTTAACAATAGGAGTTTGAGGATGATGTAATAAATGAGCCCTAGTGTCTGTACGGAATGCATAATTAGATACATATAATCCTAAAGCCTGTTTTGTCATACCTGCTTCCATTGTATTCCTTGGTGAAGAATTGTGGTCTGAAAATGGAATAATACCTGCACAAATACCTAACATGGTAGCAGGGTCAATTTCCAAATGAGTATGATCGACATTCAAATCATTTAATCTCATTGCAATGTATGAATTTTCCTCTTCTTCTGCATCTAAGTATTCAATGAGACCTTTTTCAATTAAATCATCCCATTTTAATTTACCGTTAGCGACTTTATTAAGATGATCTTCGGTAAGGAGTGGTTGACCATCTTTAACAATGATTAAAGGTCTTCTTGCCCTACCAGGATCGTTGAAAATATAAATTTCATTATTATCTTCATAATAGGTAATATTCATTTCATGGGAAACTTGTCCTGTTCTTCTTTTTTCTCTCATTTCCTGAGTAAATTCACTAGGATTATCACAAGTTCCGAAAAGTTCACCATTGATGTAAATTTTTGTTTTAAGTGGAGCACTTACTGGAAGTTCATCAACAGGTTCAATATCACCATCTTCTTCATCATCAATAGGTTCAATTTCGCCAGCTTCCTCATCAGCAGCAACAGGTTCAATTTCGCCAGCTTCCTCATCAGCAACAACATCAGCAGCCAATTCATTATCAATTGGTTCAATTTCACCATCCGCTTCATCAGCAGCTAACTCAATACCCATAGATTCCTCTTCATTAATTGCAGTTTCATCAGATTCTTTATTAATATCTAATGACTCAGCAATATCACCGAAAAATTCAGAAAACGGTTTATTAAGTCTTGTATTCTTTATTAATTCTGGATTAATATCAAAAAATTTATCAATAATTAATTTATGGTGATTAATTTCAGCCATTTTCTCTTCATCTCCACCATTATCCGGGTGGTGAAGTTTAGCTAATTTTTCAAATTTGTCTCTAACTTTTTTATGAGTAACAACATTGTTAAATCCAAAAAATTTATAAGCTTTTTCAAAATCTTGGTCAGTATATTCAGTCAACATTTCACCTCCTTAAATCAATTCAACATCCATAGTTTCAATTATATCTTTAATTTCTTGCTCGTCAGAACCTTCTGAAATATTACACATTAAAGCTAAATTCTTTACCAAACCACAATTTGGTCCCTCCGGAGTCTCGTTAGGACAAATTTTACCAAATTGAGTTGGGTGCAAATCTCTTGCTTCAAAGTGAGGTTGACTTCTAGTTAATGGAGATACAACACGTCTTAAATGAGAAAGAGTACCCATGTAACTTGTTCTATCTAAAAGCTGACTTACACCAGCTCTTCCGCCGACCCAATTACCTGTAGCAATTGCATGTTTAATATTTTCAGTTAGAACATCACTACGAACAGCTTGCTTAATTGAAAGTTCTTTACCTCTAGAAATACTTCTTTCAAGTTGATAACTCATATCTCTAGTTAAATTAGTGAAAGCAACTCTAAATAAATCTTCCATTAAATCTCCAGAAACTCTGAGTCTTTTATTAGTATAATGGTCCTTATCGTGAGGTTCTCTTTGTTCATGAATAACTTCAAGTAACATTTCAGTCATTTCAGCCAAATAAGTAGCTTTATCAGCACGTCTTTCTTTACTATCTCCTAAATGAGGTAGTAAATAACGGTCTATTACTTCTTCAGCACGTTGTATACGATAATCTTCAGACATTTTAAAAGCAACACGATTTCCAATATATTTAATTGCGGCGGTTCTTAAGTATTCATTTCTTTCCTCAATTGTTAAATCAGCCATTTCATCAGGGTCTAATTTGAGAGCTTCTTCAGATACTTTAATATCATCTGCAATAATCATTTGGAAATTATTATTTGATTCAGAAATTTTAGTAATAATTTCTTGATCAGTGGATAAACCTAAAGCCCTTAATAAAATAACAAGTGGTATTTCACCAGGAACATAAGGGAAAGATACTCTTAAAAATGCTTTATTTTTACGTGGTTTTTTATACTCTAAAGTAATTCTAGCTCTAAAACCACTTCTAATTGAAGTTACAACAGCTTTAGCATGTCTATCTTCAACTTCTTTAACACGTTCAAGAATAACCTTGTTAGGTGCAATTTCTTCCATAGTAACAACAGCCCTTTCAGAACCGTTAACTATGAAATACCCACCTAAATCCTGAGGGTCTTCATTATGCTCTAATAATTCTTCAGCACTAAGACCATTGAGATAGCAGTAATCAGATTTTAACATTACAGGTAATTCCCCAATGTAAACTTCTTCCAAAGGATTTTCTTCATCATCCTTATTCAATGCCATATCAAGATACATATGTGCAGAATAGTTTAAATTTCTAAGTCTTGCATCAGTAGGATAAATATCACTGTTAGAACCATCAGCTTCACGAGTAAACGGTTTTTTAATTTTAACTTGACCAGTTTTTACAGTGTATCTAACCTTCTTGATTTCGCCTGTTTCGTCATCGGTTTCATCGTTTTCAATAACGATAGGTTCACTAATATCAATAATTTTCTGAATTCTATTATTCACAAAATCATTGTATGATTTAATATGGTGATCGACTAAATCATACTTGTCAAAAAATGCATCAACTAACTTCCAGTTATTATCTGTCATTGACTTCCTCCAGCATTATATAAACATAATAAATCTAAATTAAGCAATAAAAATAAATTATAAATGAAAATTTAACTTATTACATTTCTAAATCATTATTCTTAATTTACTCCCAACTATCTTTTATAAGATAATTCATCTCAAACTAATTTATAATGAATTTCTAAAAAAACAAAAAATACAGAAATTAAACAATATAAACTTACTCTAAAATTATATTAATTATCTAACCTTCAATAACTATTCTATATGAAATAAATTCACCAGCAGTTTTACTATTACGAGTAATTTTTATAACATCTCCTACGGAAACAGAATCTTTAGGAAACTCTTTCACGACAGGATCATTAATTTTAATTTTCGGAAGGTTATTAATATCAAAATCAGAATTCTGTTGTAATAATTCTTTTTCAGATTCTGAAATAACTTCATGCTTTGGTACTAAATCATGTTGTTGAATATCTATTTTCAAATTTTTTCCTCCAGCTAGAAAAGTTAAATATAAAATTAGAACGGGCCCGACGGGAATTGAACCCGCGGCCGCTTGGTTAAAAGCCAAGCGCTCTGCCAGACTGAGCTACGGGCCCTCACAAAACTTATGAAATTTAAGCGCCCTGGCCGGGATTTGAACCCGAGTCGCGGGCTCGACAGGCCCGCATGATAGCCCCTACACCACCAGGGCAAACACTTAAATTTAGTGCATCATAACAATACACTATTTATTAATTATTGATAGTCATCATATATAAATGTTTTGAAAAACAATGAGATTTTTAAAAAATACGAGTGACTTCAAATAAAATAGTTGAAATCCCGCCTGCCGGACTTGAACCAGCAACATTTGGATCTACAGTCCAACGCTCTGCCAAATTGAGCTAAGGCGGGACTTAAATGGGACCACCCGGATTTGAACCGGAGTCTCAGGCTCCCAAAGCCCAAAGGATCGACCAAGCTACCCTATGGTCCCAACAATATACAACATATTATAATATTTATTTCCTTGTATATAAATTTAACTAAACTTATACTAGAAAATGTATTATTAAGCCCCGGGCGGGAATTGAACCCGCGACCACCAGATTACAAGTCTGGCGCTCTACCAGGCTGAGCCACCGAGGCGATAATAAAATAATTAATGTAACATTTAATTGTTTATTTAATATCATTTAAATACTTTTCGTAAAACTATGTGAGAATCACTATTTTTAAATAAAATTAAAAATATAATAATATAATATGACAAATGAATATCTTGATAAAATACCTTCTTTATTAAAAGAAGTAAGAGAAAAAAATCCGTTAACCCACTGTATAACCAATTTTGTTACAGTTAATGACTGTGCAAATGCTGTTTTAGCAATTGGTGCTTCACCAATAATGGCTGAAGATGTAGACGAAGTTGAAGAAATAGTAAATATTGCTAATGCATTAGTAGTAAATATAGGAACATTAAACCACCAGCAAATTGAATCAATGAAAGTAAGCTCCGCGCAAGCAAATAAAACAAATACCCCAATAACACTAGACCCAGTTGGAGTCGGTGTCAGTAAACTTAGAAATGAAACCACAATAGACTTAATTAAAAATTACAATCCTGCAGTAATACGTGGAAATATTACCGAAATTAAATCAATATCTCAATTGTTTAATCTTATAGATGAAACAAATACTGCAAAAGGTGTAGATGCCTGTGATGATGATGCCATAACACAAAATAACTTAAAAGCTAATGGAGAAATTATTAGAAAAACCGCAGAAAAATTAAATACTGTAATATTAGCAAGTGGCCCTATTGACATTTTAAGTGATGGAAAAACCACAATTGCCATTTATGGTGGAGATGAAATGATGCCATTAATAACCGGTAGTGGATGTATGTTATCTGCCATCGTTGGGGGTTGTGTTGGTGCTACAACACCATTTGAAGGAGCATTGCTTGCAATACTTGCAATGAATAAAGCAGGTGAAAAAGCAAGAGCAAAAGTTAATGAAAATAAATCCGGAACGGGATCATTTAGAACTTTCCTAATTGATGCATTGTATAATACAGATGCAGAAGAATTAAAAAGTGAATCAAAAATTGAGATATTATGAAAAATATAGATTTATCACTTTATTTAGTAACTGACAAAAGTGAAAATGAAGAGAAATTTTTAAAAACAATAGAAAATGCTATTCTTGGTGGAGTCAGCTTAGTACAAATTAGAGAAAAAACTGCAGACACACTAGATTTTTATAATTTATCTTTAAAAGTTAAAGAGATTACAACAAAATATGATGTTCCTTTAATAATTAACGATAGAGTTGATATAGCATTAGCTATTGACGCTGATGGCGTGCATGTCGGTCAAAGTGATATGCCTTGCGATGTTACACGCAGATTAATAGGTGAAAATAAAATATTGGGCGTGTCAGCAACAACTGTTGAAGAAGCAAAAAAAGCTGAAAAAGATGGTGCTGATTATATTGGAACTGGAGCAATGTTTCCATCATCAACTAAAGCCGATGCCGAAAGCGTTACAAAAAAAGAATTAATTGAAATTGTTAATTCCATCAATATTCCTGTTGTAGCAATAGGTGGAATAACAAAAGAAAACGCAAGTGAATTAAAAGATACTGGGATAAAAGGACTATCTGTAGTAAATGCCATTATGGGTTCAGATAATCCTAAAAAAGCATCTGAAGAGCTATTAAATATTTTTAATAGCTAATCTTTACTTTTTTTTAAAGCTTCTACAGCAGCTAACTTTTTACCTGCCAGCATACTAATACAAGCTCCACCACCACTACTTACATGACTCATTTGGTCTTCACAGCCAAGACCTGCAGTAGCAGCAGCAATATGACCTCCACCAATTAATGAAAAACCATCAGAGTTTGCAATAGCATTAATTAAATCTTCAGTACCCATTGCAAATTTAGGGTCTTCAAATACACCAGCCGGACCATTTGCAAATATTGTTTTTGCATTTCTTATTTCATTAGCATAATAATTAATTGTTTTAACACCAATATCAAAAATAGATTCATTAGGAATTTCTTCAAAGTCTATATCTTCTCTTTCCCCATCTTTATCTATAGCAATATCAATAGGATATTTTACTTTATCTCCAAACCGGTCAATTAAATCTTTAGATTTTGCAACCATATCTTCATATCCACGACTTGCAATGAAATCTCTATTTACCTGACCTATTTCAACACCTGCAGCCCACATTACAATATTAGCCACAATACCTGTAGTCAATATGGAATCTGCAGTACCATTGCTCAATACATTTTCCATAACATCAATAGAGTCATCAGGTTTCATTCCCCCGAGTAAAAATACACAAGGATGTTGAACATTATCCAATGCATTCTGAATAACTGTTAATTCTTCTTCCATTACACGACCTGCAGCGGATGGAGTATTAACTGTAAATCCAACCAAAGATGCTTGTGAACGATGTGCTGCAGCAAATGCATCATTAACAAAATAATCAATCAATGGGGATAATTCCTGTACTAGAATAGTTTTAGACTGTTCTTCAGGACTTCTAGAAAGTGACTCTTCTGAAAAGAATCTTACATTTTCAAGCAAAAGTATTTCATGAGATTTTAAGTCTTTGATAGCTTTTTTAGCTGAAGATGAAAAAATAGAATCAACATATTTGACTCTCAAATTTAAAATGTCTGATAAAGCATCAGCATGTTGAGCTAATGGAGTAAAGTCTTTTTTTCCGGGACGACTTTGATGAGCAAGAATTACTACGCGAGCACCTTTTTTAGATAACTCCCTGATTGTTTGTGCATGTAATTTTAGTCTTGTATCATCCAAAATAATTCCAGAACCCGGATCTACTGGAGAATTAACATCAATACGTACAAGAACTGTTTTATCTTCAATATCGAAATCATCTATAGTATTAAAATTTCCAGACATATTTTCACTCATTATAATTTACTTACTAAATCTAATAAAGCATCTTTTGGACTTTCAGCCTTTATAATACCGGAAGCAAGCAATACACCATCTGCACCTAAATCCATAGCTGCTTTCATATCATCACCATTAGTGATTCCGGCACCACATAAAACTTTTACATCCTTATTAATCTCTTTTACACCTTTAACACTATCTTCCACAACTTCCGGTTGTGCCTGTGATACAGGTATACCAGTACCAATAAGTTCTGGCGGTTCAACAGCAACAGCATCAGGATTTAAACTAGCTACAGCCTTACTTGTTGCAATATTATTCGTACAAACACAGGATTCAATTTCGTGTTGTTTGCATAATTGAATAACTTCATCAATATCTGCAAGTTGCATTCTTTTTTCAGAATGATTAATTAAAGAACCTGAAACTCCTGCTTCAACTAAAGTTTCAATTAAATTTCCGCCGGTATGACCACCCGGAGTAATCGGATCAATATGTTGAGCAAAAATCGGCAGTGATGTTTCTTCTTTAATTCTAAAAATATCTGCAGCCTGTGGAACAGCAACCATTGTAATGCCTGACTCCGCAGCAGCACTTTCTAAATCACGTGCAAGGTTTAAAGCATTTAAACCACTTGATTCCAAATAAGTTTTATAATTTAATATCACTATTGGTGTATTCATATTATCGCCATTATAATTTAAATTATTATAATATATATTTAGATAACATTATTAAAAAGACTTATGATTAGAATTTTCAATTTAATGAGACCCTCACAAAATACTAATACTAACAAAACTAAAAATAAAAATGATTTTATGTCATTTAATAAAAGCCAAATTGAAAAATTAGAAAAAAGTGGATATAGATTTGTAGGTACTCATGGCCATGCAGCAGTTAAAACCTGCCATTGGACCCGACAAAGTATAGTGGACAAAGGAGTTTGTTATAAAGAAAAATTCTATGGTATTGAATCCCACAGATGCCTCCAAATGTCTCCGGCAGTCCCGAATTGCCAGCAGGAATGTGAATTCTGTTGGAGAGATTTAACCTATACCCAGACAAAATGGGAAGATGATGAATACGATGACCCTAAAACAATAGTTGATGGAGCAATTAAAGCTCAAAATAATTTATTATGTGGCTATTATGGAAATGACAATGCTAATAAAAAGAAATTAGAAGAATTAAAAAAGCCTACTAATGCTGCCATTTCACTGGCAGGCGAACCTACCCTTTATCCAAAAATTGACGAATTAATTGGTGAATTTAACAGAAGAGATTTTACGACATTTGTAGTAAGCAACGGACAATGCGCTGAAAGATTAGAAAATTTAGAAAATGATCCATATCAGCTATACATTTCATTGGATGCACCTACAAAAGAAATATTTAATGATGTATGTAGGCCTAAAATAAATGATGCTTGGAACAATTTAAACGAATCTCTCGAAATACTTTCTAGTTTTAATTCCCGCACATGTATAAGGAACACATGCGTTAAGGGAAGAAACATGACAAATCCCGAAAAATATGCTGAGCTAATTGAAAAAGCAGACCCGGATTTTGTTGAAGTCAAAGCATATATGTGTGTTGGATCATCACGTGAAAGACTGACA
The DNA here is from genome assembly GCF_045646045.1 of Methanobrevibacter sp. Taxonomy (GTDB): domain Archaea; phylum Methanobacteriota; class Methanobacteria; order Methanobacteriales; family Methanobacteriaceae; genus Methanocatella. The sequence goes on from NZ_JAZRJY010000135.1 coordinate 15,307, forward strand.
CTGGCGAATATGCCAAGATTTAATGAAGTAAAAGAATTTGCAAAAAAAATAAGCGATGAATGCGGAAAGGATATTGTAAACGAATCCGAAATCAGCCGTGTTGTACTTCTCGAATAATAAATATGAAAATTAAGGATTTACCGCCTCATCAGCAGCACCCATAGTCACTTTAATACTATCAGATAAATTGATTTCAGAAATCTTTTTGGATGATACTGACTTAGCCATATAATATGCCTGGGCAAAGTTCATAGTAATGAATATAACATCCTTAAAATCCAAAATGAATTCTTTTTCAGGTAATTTATTTAAAATATCAATCAGTTCCGTTGCAATGTCACCAGATTCCAAATGAGTGCCGAATTCAGCACCTACATTGATAAGCATTTTTTCACCAACATATTAATTAATTATTTCTAAAATATCCTCATATTGAGAATCATCAATGAGATCCCTATATTTAGTTATAATTATTTTTAAATATCCTTTACAATTATAACAGTTGTAAACTTGTTCATTAGTAATAACAGCAAAACAAAACCTTGAAATTTGGTCTTCACTTATAGGACCAGAATAATTTTTAAGTTCAATCAATATTCTCTCCGCGCCCCTATAATTATTTACCGTAGACAAGTTTCTAATTTTAAATTCCAATTCATGAGAATGCATAAAAACCACTTTATCTTTTAAACTTATCTATATACTATGTTATTTATTAAACTTATTGATTCGAAAAATATTGTACAAATGCTTTGTACATAATTTAATTTTATTTAAAAATTGAAAATTATTAAAAATTTAGGTCAATAAAAAAAACTTTTATATAGTTTATTAATTATAGTATATTTAGTAAAATATTTTTACTTTTATATAATTATATCTTAATTAAAAAATGATGTGATTGAATGAAAAGAAGCAAAAAACTAATTATCGCAATCCTTATTGTTATTCTTATCGGATTATTAAGTATAATTGCAGGAGCCCTTTTAGGAGGTCCGGACTTAGTCAAAGAAGATAAGAATGTCCTTGTTTTAGCTTCAGATAAAGGAGAACAACAGAATGGTGCAGTAGATATGGCATTCATGGTTCACCTAAAAGATGGGGCGATAGATAATTATACACCAATATATCCAGGAGGTATGACACACCCTTCACAATCAGAACCTGCAGAAACTGGTGTTGGAGGCGGACTGCTTCTTCACGATTCACTGTGGTATGGTGTAAAGCCGGGTATGAAATATGCAAGTGAAATTGTAGAAGCTAGAACCGGTTTACATGCTGATGCAGTCGTTATTGTCTACACTGATGGAATTGATGCAGTTATTAATTCAATCAGACCACTTAAAGTAAATGGTGAAGTCAAAGACCTTGATGCAGAAGATATCGTACGTGAAAATGATGCATATAACGGATATCCTGGTAACGGAAATGTTCAAGGAAACATGTCTAGAGGAGATGCTGTAATGGTATTAGTTCAAGCACTTGCAGAAGCTGCAAAAGATCCTGCTAAGAAAAATACCATGACCCAGACTGCACTAGACCAATATTCAAAAGGAAACATAGTAATGACGCCAGAAGGTTCATTTACAAGGTTGCTGGCTACAAAAGGATTTGAAAGTTTAGCAGGCAAATAGTCTTTAAAGAAGATATTTCTTTAAAGATTCTTTTTTATTTTAAAATTAAACTTTAAAACTAATATAACTCTTTTTTTAAAAAAATGAGGATGTGACACGAAGTCACAACTTTTTTTCTAATTTTAATTGATTTATTTTCCTTTAATTTTATATACTATGAAGTACAATCTTTTATTATAGATATTAATATTTATGGTTGTTTTATTCATGGTTTTAAAAGATGATAATATAAATCAGAGTATGTTGGTCCCGTTGGACTTGCGAAACTTGATTCCTAAAGATCATCCATGTTATTTTATTAAAAATGTGGTTGATTTAATTGA
>NZ_JAZRJY010000136.1:0-8235 GCF_045646045.1 Methanobrevibacter sp.
ATATTTGAACCTGAAACACTAGTCCAGAAGCAGTTTGCTCCACCACCATCACTAGAGTCCTGACCATTTGCTGTGTTGTTGGAATATGTTCCGGTAATATTTGAACCTAAAACATTATCTCTGAAGTAGTTTGCTCCACCATACCTTGCTGCTGTGTTGTTGGAATATGTTCCAGTAATATTTGAATCAGAAACACTACCTGAGAAGTAGTTTGCTCCACCAGCATAAATTTCTGCTGTGTTGCTGATGTATTCTCCAGAAACATTCGAACCTGAAACACTAGTCCAGAAGCAGTTTGCTCCACCAAAATCTGCTTTGTTGTTGGCATATGTTCCGGCAACATTAGAATCTGAAAAACTATCCCAAAAGTAGTTTGCTCCACCATAATTTGCTTTGTTGTTGGAATATGTTCCGGTAATATTTGAACCTGAAACACTATTTTCGAAGTTGTTTGCTCCACCAAAATCTGCTTTGTTGTTGGCATATGTTCCAGAAACATTTGAATCAGAAACACTATTTTCGAAGTAGTTTGCTCCACCATAGCATTCTGCTGTGTTGTTAATGAAATTAGCATTAATGGTGGAATTAGAAATAGCATTTACAAAATAAATAGCACCACCATTATCATCGTTACCATTTATAAAAGTAATGTTTTGTATGGTTATTTTCTTGGAAGTAACAGTAAATATTCGTGAGAATTTTTCTGCATCCAAAATAGCATTGTCTTTACCAATGATAGAAATACTTTTATCGATTAAAATAGCTCCATTATAATTATTCTTATATGTTCCAGTCAGATAAAGCGTATCTCCATCGTCAGCTGTGTCAAGTGCAACTTCAATATCCTTGAATGTATTTCCCCCAACATCAATAGATTTTCCTATGATTTCATTTTTATTTGATATTCCTAAAATATTGGATTCATTTAAATCCCCATTTTCCTGCAAGCCAACCTCGCTTTTGGCCAAGCCGGCAATTTCCTGACTATCTTCCAGAGATAATCCTAAATCATCTGTCTGATTTGCATCTTCAACAGCCGATGCACAGGCCATCGACATTAAAAAAACCAGTATTAAGCAAATGCTTATAAAATATTTAAACTTCATGAAAATTCTCCCACAATGTCATTTATATCTATTATTATATTGTATCCATAATGATTAATAAATTTTGTTTATTTGTTCATTAAAATCGCTGAAAATAAACCAATATTCAATGAATAATATTCTAAAAAAGAAAAAAAGTGTTGAGAAATTAATCTCAACTTTTTATTGTAATTTTGTTTGCAATGGCTGTTCCGTTATAGCTTGAGGTTATGATGTATTCGCCAGGCATCAGGTTAATGTTTAATTTTGCAATACCATCACTGCCAGTTAATCTATTATACAATACGCCGTTAACATTGAATGTTACGTTTTGATCGGCATAAGGTTTTCCCTCACCGTCAACAAGAGTAGCCTTGAACTGAGTTCCGTCACGGTATTTCATTGAAATGTCAGTTGCATTCAATATAGGCAATACCTTGATGTTGTTGGATACAGCACAACCTTTATATTCTGCTGTAATGATATAATCTCCAGGCTGCAGGTTAATGTTCAATTTAGCAATACCTGATTCGTTTGTCGCACGGTTGTAAAATACTCCGTTGATGTTGAATGTCACGTTTTCACCGGCACCGACAGCCTTGCCATCATCACAGATTACTTTAACAGTGTATTGTGTTGCGTTTCTGAAATACTTTGTAATGTCGCTGTTTTCTATGATTTTAGAAATAACAGTAATGTTATTGGCCGTATTTTCTCCAGTCTTGATGTTTGTTGCTGTGATTATATATTCGCCGGGCTGCAAGTTGATGTTTAATTTTGCTAAACCTTTATCGCCGGAAACTTTACGGTCATACATCACACCGTTGATGTTGAATTTGACATCTTCACCATCTTTAAGGTAATTTCCTTCACTGTCAAGGAATGTAGCCCAGTACTGGGTCCCGTTTCTGTACATTTTGACAATATCAGTACCGTTAACAGTAGGTAACACAGTAACCGTCCCATTAACGGAAGTGTCATTGTAGGTAACAACAACCCGATATTCGCCTGAGTTCAAGTTGATTGCCATAAATGCCTGACCATTGTCATCAGTAGTCCTATTGTATTGTCTACCATTAATATAAATGGTTAAGTTAGCATTTGCAATGGGATTACCTTCTCTGTCAGTAAGGTTTACAGCAAATCTTTCAGGACCATGGAAATACTTGGTCAAGTCTTCAGCAATTATAATAAAGTTCTCTTCAATGGAAATCGGATGAACAACTTCAAATCCAACGTATTTATCGTCCCCGCCATAGTTTAGGGTTGCATTGTAATCTCCAGCAGGAACATCACTTAAATTAAATGTAGCAATACCGTTTTCAATAGGCGCAACAAAAGTTTCATTGCCAATAAGTAATGTTACATTACCTGTAGCATTTTCAGGAACCTCAACGGTTAAAATAGTATCATTTAAAGTGATTTCGGGATCAAATGCAATTTTAGATACGGTTACAGCAATTGTAGAATTGGTTGGCAAGTACTTGTCATTACCGGCAAAGCTTACAGTAACAGTAGCATTACCTTCACCCACAGCAGTAACAATACCATTTTCATCAACAGTCACAACAGAAACATCACTGGAAGTGTAAATTAACTCACCAGCATCAACAGGATCTATAATAGCACCAGAATTAACCTCATCGCCAATTTTCAATTCGAAAGTATCATTATAAAGAATGATTTCAGTAGGTATTTTAAATACATCAACTTTAAATTCTTCATCTTTAGCGGCTTCATACTTATCAGTACCGTTGAATGAAACAGTAATAGTAGCAACACCTTCACCAACAGTAATAAATGAATTATCTACAATTTTAACAACAGACTCATTACTGGAGGTGTAAGGTAAGCTATATTCATCAGTGATATTTTTTCCTTCGTTATCCTGAAGCACAGCAAGGTTATCGTAAGTATCATTTACATAGGCAGAATAACTATGCTCAGTAAGTTCAATATTGGTAGGTATTTTACTTATACTAACAGAAACAGTAGTTGAATTTTTCACATAATCCTTTTCATTAATGGTAACTGTAATTACTGCAGATCCTTCACCGACAGCAGTGACTGTAGGAACACGATTGACAAGTTTAACAGTTGCCACAGATTCATTGCTGGATGAAACTTTAATATCCAAATCTTCAGGTGTGGTGGATGTATAGAATTTGCCGAATTCATCAACAAACAACTCTAAAGAGTCGGGATCAGCAACAACTGAAGCATTTTTCAAACTAACAGTAACAGTAATATTCTTACTCTCAGCAGCGGCATACTTATCATTACCATAAAATGCAATAGTAACATTAGCACTACCTTCAGCAACAGCGGTAAATGTACCATCACCATCAATGATAACAACACTCACATCACCGGATGTATAATCCAACTCACCAGCATCAGAAGGAATTATGCCAACGCCAGGATTAGCTTCATCTCCAACATTCAAATCCAAAGTAGTCTGATTAAGAATAATCTCAGTAGGTATTTTACTAACAGTAACTGTAACACTAGCTTCGCAATCAGTATAATTTTCATTGCCTTTGAATGAAAGTGTAATATGGGCTTTTCCTTCACCAACCCCTTTAATAATTCCTTTGGAATTGACTGTCACCACACTTGTGTTGGAACTTTTAAATGTAATTCCTTTTAAATCGTCAGGTTCTGTTGTATAGTTGACTTCTGATTTGTCATTGCAAAACATTTCAATTGTTTTATTTTTTGGAATTATTTTGGTCTCTATGATTAGGATGTTGGATGTTGCCTGATCAGTTGAGTTTTTGTAGATGTCATCTCCAAGATAGTTGAATGTCCATTTGTACTCTCCAACGGGGTATGCATCGTTTCTTATTTCAACAGTGAGTACTTTTTTTCCTTTTTTGCCTTCTTTAGTAACATCAATTGTTTTACCGTTGCTTAATGTCATGTTTCCAGTTGCATTTTTGGGCAGTGTTACTTTAAACATTATGCCATCCTGGTCAGTGACATTTATGTCATATGACTCTACAGTAATATTTGAATCAAGTTTCAGTACGGTCAACTTTCCGGATGCGGTAGCATTTAAAAATGAATCGTCACCAGAATAGGTTACCATGACATCGTACTCATCAGGAAGAATGCCTTCAAGATTTATTGTGGAGTTTAAATCCATATCATCAAATATTTCATTGTGTTTTTTGCCGTTAAGTGTTATGTTTACTTTTCCTGTTGCGGCGGAATTGTAATTGAGAGTGAGCGTTGTATTTTCTGCATATGGAACTTCCCCATCAACGATTGAAAGGTTTGGATTTTCCTTATTGACATTTAAAGGAATTGTGTAAGCTGCATTTTCTATTGATGCAGTCACACCAGCAGTTCCGCCCCTAGTTGCCGTATACTTGACAGTATCTCCAAATTTGGCAGTATCGCTACTTACATTACCATTTGTTGCAGTAATTGTCAGGTCAACTGGTTTTAAGAGATTTTTGTCATATTCATTTGTATTGTTATTGCTTGAATCAAACACCCATATTGTAAACGTTATGTCGGATGTGTCTGACACAGATATCGTATCGGGATTTGCTGTTGCGTTTAAAAATAGCCATTTGGTGCAGTACTTTATTCCGGGGCTGTCTTTATAGTTGCTTTGATTGTGTCCAAACCAGTTGTACTCCCCATTAGACTCCGATACATCAAAATTGATAGGAGTTCCGTTGTTGTTTAGGAAAATATTATTGTTGACGCTTATGTCGGTACCTGAAGACCCCAAAAAGTATACGATAGCATTAGCACTGTTTTTTGTAAAAATACTGGTAGTGATTTGCACAGAACTACTCTCTCCACCTACTATGGAATAACCCTCTGCAGTGTTGTTTGTGAAAATGCAGCCTTCGACTTTCACAGTAGATATCATCCAGCCTATTGCTCCACCATTATTGTTTGCTTTATTGTTTGTGAATGTGGAGTTGATGACTTGTACATTAGCACTAGTTGACATTATTGCTCCGCCCATTACTGATGCAGTGTTGTTTGTGAATGTGCAGTCGATGATTTGCACATTGTCACTATGGAACACCATAATTGCTCCACCATCCTCAAAGTTACCATTTACGAATGTAATATTGTGTATTACTACATTTTTTGAGTTTGAAATGAGAAATATTTCTGTCTGTCCCTGTGCATCCAGTATCGTAGAATTCCCAATAATATTGACAGTTTCCTTTTCATCAATTCCGATTTCACTTGTTCCAGTGTATGTGCCAGGTTCCAGATAGATTGTATCATAACCACTATCGATTGCACTTTGAATAGCATCGAAAGTGTGATTTGTAACAGTTGCGGGTTCCTTAAGTATCTCATTGCTGTTTGATAACCCTAAAATTTGAGAATCATCATATACAACATCATTTGATTCGATTTCATTAATATCCATAATTTCAGTTGCTTGTCCACCAACACTTGCCGCGACTGCAGTATTGGCATCGCTTGCGCAGACACTAGCCACCCCAAATATGAAGATAGCCAGCACCAGCATAATCATGCTTTTCCTGTATTTCATGTGCTATTTCTCCCTTTATTATAATAAATACTTTTGAAGAATTCTTTTTATTTTAAACAAACAAAAAATAAGTCTGTTTTTCCAGTTTAAAATATTCAATCTTTAATAATAAGTCTATAAACTGATAGTTATATGACTACCTATTTTAATAGAAAAAAAGTAGTTGAGAAATTAATCTCAACCTCCTGTTTGAATTTCTTCAGCTAAATTCCAAAATCGTATTTGCCTCTTTGGACTCTTTCAAAGTAGGTTAGACCAATTGTCACTGGAATGATGATGTATTTAAGAGCGGCAAACCAAGGTAGGCCGGCCATGATATCGAATATAGTTATAATTGTACTTGCAATAAGAATTACTAAAAGAGCATAGTTGGCAACTTTGTAGTTTTTCCTGTACTCGCTCATAAAAAAGATTGTACTAATCAGCAATATTACTGTAAGCAAGCCTGTAGGACTTTTCAAATCAACTATATTTACAAATAATCCCATCAGGATTAAAAGAATGTACATAACTAATATTGTGGTAAATAAAACTTCTCTGCTTTTTTTAGCGTTAAGTCCATAAAATGAATAGACTAAAAGAAGAATACAAACAACCAGTGAAATAACGTTTGTCATATAGCTTAGAGTATCAAGGTCTGTTTTAAAAATCCCCCATATACTGATTATAGTTGCAATTATTATCAGTATACTTTGAAAAAGCAGACCGTAAGCCAATCTTTGAGATATTCCAAAGCGGGCTAAAATTTCATCATTGTCCATAAATATCAATTTCCTAAAATTTGATATTAATATATATTATTCAATTTTATATTTATTTTTTTGTTATTTCTGTTGCTTTTGAATATTATTTTGAAAATCGTTTCTATGTAATTTGTGGTGTTTTAATTAATGTTTAAATTATCAAAATATTATATATGGTGAAATGTTAAACAATTAATTATAAATATAAATTTCATAATCTTTGGGGTGCTTTGAATATGGATATTGTTAAAAAGTGGACGCAGTCAAGTCTTATTTTAAAGATTTTAATCGGACTGGCAATAGGTGCTGTTTTGGGCATTTTAGTTCCGCAATGGGAGCTCATAGGCTTAATTGGGGACATTTTTGTATCAGCCCTTAAGGCAATTGCGCCCATTCTTGTTTTCGTTTTGGTGGCTTCAGCTATTTCACAGGCAAAATCAGGTGACGGATCCAAATTCCGGATGATTATTATTTTGTATCTTTTAACAAATTTTACAGCCGCTCTGATTTCCATTATTGCATGCCATTTCTTCCCGGTAAGCATTCATCTCAACTCCGTCAGTAATGTCACAGCTCCCGACGGAATCGGGGATGTCTTAAGTGACATGATTTTAAAGATAGTTGCAAATCCCATTAAATCATTAATGGAAGGAGAATATCTGGGAATTCTTTTCTGGTCCATAACTTTTGGTGCTGCTTTAAAAGTCGTTGCAAACGATACTACAAAGGAATTTATTGTCGGATTTTCCGATGCATGTACAAAAGTCGTCGATTTAATCATACAGTTTGCTCCAATCGGTGTTATGGGTCTGGTATTTACTTCCGTTTCCCAAAGCGGATTAAGCATCTTTTCAGAATATGGTGAAGCAATACTTCTGATTGTGGGCTGTATAGCTATTGTAGGTTTGGTTATTAATCCTCTGATTGGAGGCATTATTTTAAAGCGAAATCCGTATAGGCTGCTTTTGACATGCTTTAGGGAAAGCGGAATTACCGCATTTTTCTCAAGAAGCTCTGCTGCAAACATTCCAATCAACATGAATCTGTGTGAAAGACTGGGCCTTGATAAGGATTTCTACTCAATAACCATTCCTTTGGGTTCAACTATCAATACAAACGGTGCAGCCGTAACCATAGCTGTAATGACTCTCATAACATGCCATACCATTGGAATTTCAGTATCAATTCCGCTGGCTATTATTCTGGCTCTTGTCACTACTATTGCTGCATGCTGTGCTTCAGGTGTTATCGGCGGATCACTTCTTTTAATTCCCCTTACCTGTTCACTGTTTGGAATCAGCCAGGATATTTCCATGCAGGTTGTTGCAGTCGGATTTATCATCAGTGTAGTTCAGGATTCCTTTGAAACCGGACTTAATTCCTCATGTGATGTCTTTTTCACTGCAGTTACCGAATACTATTACCGGGCTAAAAATTCAAAGCCTGTGAAGTATATGGGCGAGTTTGCGAAATAATTTTTTTTGGAAAAGTTTAAATTTTAATATTTTTAAATGTATATTTAATATTAAAAAGGTGGTGTAAATATGTGGGAATGTCCTGTCTGCGGTCACTGGAATGATGACTGTGAGGAAATGTGCACTATATGCTGGTATATTCGCGGCGTCAATAACTTTATTGATTGGAGCAGTGAATAGTTTTTTTTTGGTGGAGTTAATTGATTAACTCCAGGTAATTCTTTTTTTAATTAAATTTATTTATTAACAGATTTTTACAGGTTTTTGTGTAATAAATATTCTTAAATGCAGTAACTATAATTCTTTTTTTTTGTAAATGTGAGTGTTGGCGGAAATTATTAGTTATTAATAACAGTTCAATTTTTTACTAATTTTTTACATTAATTTTAAATAAAGTT
>NZ_JAZRJY010000137.1:0-3834 GCF_045646045.1 Methanobrevibacter sp.
TGAATCATCACTTTTTGCTATGTCAATTAATATTTTTTCATCACTTATTTCTTTTACTGCTTCACGTCTTATTTTCCAGTCACTGTGTTTATATTTTGGTTTGAATAAATTGTTTAAAAAACCCATTTTAACCACGTGCTCCTCAAACACTATTGTTATTAATTGTTTATGGCTTGATGGATATTTATATTTTCTTAGAAAGTCTTCCATATACTCTTCAGCCTGTTTGTTAAGTGTTTCTTTCAGTTGGAATCTATCTTCCTCTGAATTTATTTTTCCAGGGTTCTTTAACGCCTATCTGTCGGATAATGCCAAGAAATAAATTAAAATGAGAATAAGGAAAATATATTCAATCAGGAAAAATAAAGATAATAAATAAAATTTCATTAAAGGATTAAAATACATAAAAAGAAAGCATGAAGATGTCAGCCTTTTTATCAGACAGTACAATGTTAGAATAGAGGCAAATAAGAAACTTGGTGGTGGTTATGACAGGTATTATGAAGAAATCACTGACTACGATGATTATGGTGCACTAGGTAGCTCTAAAAAAGGAGGCTTATGAAATTATACTTATTTAATAAGATAATATTGTTAATATAATAATTATTAAAAGAAAAATGGGGAGGATTAACGTTTTTTATAATATTAATTTAACTCAATATGAGAACATATTACTCATATCCTAATTCTTTCAGCCTGGATAATGCAGTGTCGCGAATAGGATAGCATTCGGTACGTGTTACTTCATATTCATATCCATCATGGTCACTATATCCTACACATTCCCTATTTGTAATCACTTCAAAGGTAGAATCATGAGACAATGCCAGCAGTGCTTCTTTATCTGTTATTTTTTCTATGGCGTATCTGCGAATATCGTTTTCTTCGCTACTGTCATTTGCAATGCCTGCAAGAAGAGATTGACTGGTGAAGTGTGGATTTTTAATGGTATGTGAACGAACAATAGTCTCCGAGTCATGTTCAAATACATATATTAATGTTTCTTCATCCTTGATTTTCATAGTTGCTTCTCTTCTGGCATACTTGTTTTGAGCATTTTTTGCCAGGCAGATTAATAACTTTTCATCTTCTATTCTTTCAACATCTTTTTCAATGTCAAAATAATCCAAGTTTTCTAGTAGAGAGGCCAAAACTTTTTCATCTTCTATTTTTTTGACGGCTTCTATTCTGATGAAGTTATCCTCATGATTTCGTGCTATGTCTATAATTTTTTCCTGGTCTGATAAGTTAGGGTTTTTAACTGCTTCTTCACATATGCTCCTGTCATCAAAGCTTTCTATTATATTAAGCAATACTTCTTGACTGTTGATTTTTTTAACGGCTTCCAATTTAACATTATAATCCAATGCATAATTGATAACATCCATTAATCGGGAATCATCCTCAATCTCATTTACTTTTTCTGTATCAATTATGTATAGTGAGTCGGGATATAATTCTTTTAATCTGTCTTTGGCTATATCACAAACTTTGGTGCTTGGATCATCTTTGGCTGTTTCTAACAATATTTTTTCATCAGTAATTTTCATTGCAGCAACTTCACGAACTATTTCAACATCACTTTGAAGAATTTCAATTTTGAACCTCCCCTTCTTGTAGAAGAAGGGGATTCTTGGGTCATAAGTTCCAATGAACTTAAATATACCAAGCTATCCCCCACGCACCATGGGTTCATTGTATTTAATTAACATTCTTTTGAAAGTATGTTCAGACCTTCTTTTAGTATATTAACAGCAGCATTAATATCCCTATCATGAGTAGTATTACAATCAGGACAAGTCCATATTCTCATATCTAAAGAAAGATTGTTAAACTTGTAACCACACATACTACATAGTTTACTGGATGGGTAAAATCTGTCTACTTGTATGAAGTTTCTTTCATTCCATGATGACTTGTATTTTAGTGTGTCTATGAATTTGTAGATACTTATTCTTTGTAATTTGGAAGATAATTTATTGTTTTTCATCATCCCTTTAATGTTAAGAGTTTCCATACAAATAGTTTGATACTCGGAAACAATATTATGAGTGGTTTTGTCAATATAATCTTTGGTTTTGTTGCTTTTCTTATCCACCCATTTCCAGTATTTTTTGAGTTCTTTCCGGTAGTTATTGCTACCATACTTCTTTCTACTGAGACTTCTCTGGTATTTTTGAATCATTTTCTCTTCATAAGTAACATCCAAATTGGCTATCTTCAGACCATTACTTAGAGTTGCAAATTTTTTTAATCCCATATCAATACCAACAGCCCCACTTGAATAAGATAATGATTTATGTGTTGTTTCAACATTAACTACAGCATAATATTTTCCATTTTTAAATTCAACAGTAGCATTGTTAATTTTGGAATTTGATATTGTCTCTTCATATTCTTTACTTGTTTTGAATTTTATCCAACCAAGTTTGGGCAGTTTAATTTTATGTTTGTCTATTCTGATAGAGTTGTTATTATTTTGTAACCTAAATGAGTTTCGAGTATGTTTTTTGGATTTGAATTTGGGAAAAGAATTGTTTTCTCTGAAAAAACTATTAAATGCTTGAACTAAATCCCTAATTACCTGTTGTAGACTGGTGGATTCACCTTCCTTAAGAAAAAGAAATTCTTCTTTCAACCCTTTGAGAATTGCGTTGAATGTAGAAAGTGTTGGGTGGATATTCTTAGAGGATTCATACTCGTCTTTATATCGACTTAATATGTTATTCCATACAAAACGAGCATTACCAATATACTGGTGGATGAATGGAACAATATCTTCGGATGGATAAATGCGAAGTTTCAATCCTTTATTAATTGCTTTCATTTTATCCTCTGTTGTTGTATGTATTTTTGTATTGTTTCGATATTTGCACCACCAGTTGTAGTGATAAAATAACCTGTTTTCCAAAAGGCAGATTTCCATAACTTGTCTCTTATTTCTGGAAAATCTTTCTTAATTAACCTACTACTAGCACTTTTATAGGAATTAATGAATTTAACCAAAGAAGTAGTTGGAGTGGCTTCAAACAGTATATGAATATGGTCATTATCCCAATTAGCTTCTTGTAATTCAATACTATATTTTAACGATATCTTTTCAAAAATGTTTGTGAGTTCATCAAATATTTCTTGAGTGATGACTTTTCTGCGATATTTGGTAACCAACACTAGATGATATGTTAAAAGGTATACTGAATGATGATTTCTATTCAAACTCCTATTCATACAAGGTTATATGTCTAAATGAATATTTATAGTTTTGGTATTTAACAGCAACCAATTTATTGTATCAGCATAGGCGTGTATTTTTTTAATTTCTGGTTAAAATTCACTAAAGTTTCTTTCCATCCCTAACCTGTAGAGGTTAGGGTATTCGTTTTTAGATAAAAATCATTTTCTGAAATGTGATAATTGGAATAATATGATTTTCATGTTTGAATATTTCTAGTAAATATATATTAAAAGTATCATATCAAGAAAACAATTAATTAAGAAAGAGCGAATAAATAAAAAGAGTAAAAAAAATTAAATTAAATAATAAAAAAAGAATAAGAAAGCTTAGAAATGTTGAAACAGTACTTTTTTTAGTTAAAAATATTATTTCCATGTTCTTATTACCCAATCCATCATTTTTTGATTATCATCACTAAGGTTAACTTCTTTAACCGTAGCAGTCTGCTTTTTTTTCTGTCGTATATATTCCTGTGTGAAACTACGCCCTATAAATTCAACTTTATCAAAATCTACAATTATTTCGGTATTTGCTTCATCAATATCATCAAAAATACTTTCTGCCAAACGCCTTATACCAATAATATTACCATATTT
>NZ_JAZRJY010000138.1:0-4958 GCF_045646045.1 Methanobrevibacter sp.
TTCAAAAAACAATGCCAAAATCCAGAAAACGAACATTTAAGACTAAACGAGGCGTTTTAAAACGAATATATCTCAGAGATTTAATTTGGAATCAAAATCGAAAAACCGATTTTGAAAATCAACAAAGTTTTTGAAAGAGTCGCCAAATCATGAATATAAAATTATTTAAACTATAAGTTAATAATATATTATTAAGCATATGGGGATTATGTTATGATATATTATAATTCTGGATTGTGCTGTTTTTTTTTTAAATAATTAACTTATAATGGGATAATAATGAAAGTTAATAAATCTTTATTGGCTGTTTTGTCAATGTTTCTGATTTTACTTGTATTTGTTTCATCAGCAAGTGCTGCTGATAGTAATGAAGCACAGGCATTATCCATTGATGAATCAACCAATATAATTACGCAAAACGATATTTATACTATGAATGAAAGTTCATTCAGTGATTTGGCTGATGAAATAGAAAATGTAGGTACGACTTTGGATTTAACCGAGGACTATGCCTTCAACAATGCAACTGACAACAATACAGGAATTTTAATCAGCAAGGATAATTTTGTCCTTAACGGTAACGGCCATACAATCGATGGAAACAACCAATCAAGAATATTCAACATTATTGGAAATAATATAACATTAAATGATTTGATTTTAATCAACGGTAATTCCACCAATTGTGGTGGAATACGTGCTGTTGGATCACTAACATTAAATAATGTTACTTTCATCAACAATTATGCAAACGGACAAGGAGGAGCTATAGGAATTAGGGAAGGCTCATTCCTTATTTCTAATTGTAGATTTATTGATAACTATGCTGAAAGTGGTTCATCCATTCTTGTTTCAAGTAGTGAAGTGAAACTTTACAATTCATCCTTTACCTCAAAAAAATTCGCTAAAGGTTCACAAATTGACCTTTCACATGCTGAAGTTTATATAAAAAATACAACTTTTGCCAATATTACTTCATCTTATGCACCTGCATTAAATATTATAACTTCTAATGCTTCAATAATCAATTCAAAATTCATTGATTTAAAAGCTATAATTACCGCAGGTGCAATTAGGACTAAAGCTGGCGGAGAACTATATATTGAAAATTGTGAATTCAAAAACGTTACCTCTTCAAAAAATGGAGGGGCCATTTTTGCTGATATTGCTGGAGCTACTGGTGCTACAGGTAATGTGACCATAATTGATACCAAATTTAGAGACACATATTCTGAATTTGGTGGTGCATATGTCCAATTGACTGGAGATTTCGTGTTAAAGAATACAGAATTCATAAACTCTCATGCTAAATATAATGGAGGCGCAATTTACCTTTCATATACAAATACTGGAATCGATAATTGTACCTTTGATTCAAATGGCGTCAGCATTATTGAAGGATATCCAACCTATGGTGGTGCAATATTCTCTGATATCAGCACATTAAATATAACAGAATCTAAATTTTTCAATAATAATATGGCAAGTGCAGGTAATGCAATCTATGCATACGATACATCATACAACATCAAAAATTCAAAATTTGAAAACAATACAAATCCTATTTACACTGTTTTCGATAAAAAATCTATTTTGGAAAACAATGTTTATATTAATGATGATAATGTCTCAACTAACAATACATTTTATGCAACAATAATAACTGGACAAGGTCTGCAATTATCATTGCTAAATAATACTATTAATGTCATTAATCCTCCAGCAAGATTTGATTTACGTGACTGGGGTTGGGTTTCATCCGTTAAAAATCAAGGTTGGATGGGTGCCTGCTGGACATTTGGAATGACTGGTACCTTAGAATCTGCATTATTGAAAGCTGCAAACATCACAACTGATTTTTCGGAAAACAACATGCAGAATACTATGTTGCAATATTCAATTTACGGTTGCGGTGGAACTGGAGAATTTGGAGCTAACATTCTTTCCACAGCTTATTTGTTAAGCTGGCTTGGAGCATTCACACAGGATGCGGATACATATGATGAAGTTGGAAAAATTTCACCTGTAATCACAACCATGAATGATATCCATGTTCAGGATGTGGTGTTCACGCCGAATAATGAAATACCAAACGGCACACAGCTCAAATTGGCAATCATGAAATATGGTTCCATAGATGTGTCATTTTTCGGACAATCAACATTTGATGAAGTAAATCCTTATTATAATCCAGAAACCCATGCACAATATGTTAATGAATCCTTAGATGCAAATCACGATGTTTCAATTGTAGGATGGGACGATAATTATAATGCAAGTAACTTCTTAATCACACCTCCGGGCAACGGTGCATGGATTGTAAAAAACAGTTATAGTACAAAATGGGGAGACAATGGATTCCTCTATGTTTCATATTACGATAAGACATTAATGAGCTCTAAAGATGTGTCAAATTATGCTACTTCAATAATAATTGAAAATACCGAACCATACAATAAAAACTACCAGTATAGTCTCATATGGGGAGCTGAGTTCAATTCAGGAAATCAAAGTGTTAGTTATATGAATGAATTTGAAGCATTGGAAAATGATGCGATTGCAGCTGTTGGAACATACTTCAATAAGGAAGGTATTAATTATACAGTTACAATTTATGTAAATGACGAATTAAAATTAACTCAAACTGGATTGTCACCATACTTTGGTTACCACACCATCAAGTTAAATGAATACATACCAATCAGGAAAGGAGATGTTTTCAAAGCAGTAATAACTTCAAATGCTGCACCAACCGTTGACTTAACTGATGCCAGACCACATTATACTCAAAATCTATCATTCATATCCTTTGACGGGAAAACATGGAAAGATACTTATGATTTGGGTTATATTACATGTTTAAAAGTTTACACTGTTGCTTTACCAATTTATACTGAAGATTTAGTTAAAATCTATAAAAATGATTCCAGATTTGAAGCTAATATTGGTGTTGCTAACGAAACTGTTACTTTTGAAATTAATGGTAGAAATTATACTCGTGTAAGTGATGAAAACGGAAGTGCTTCAATAGCCATTAACTTAAATCCGGGTAACTACACAATAAAAACAACATTCAACGGCACAACAGTTGAAAATAAAATCACAGTATTGCCTACATTAATTGGTGAGAACTTAGTAAAATACTACAGAAACGCTTCCCAGTTCTATATTTCACTAATTGACGGTGAAGGTAAATCAGTATCCTGCGTTAACATTACCATGAACATCAATGGTGTTTTCTATAACAGAACAACCAATGAAAACGGAACAGCCAAGTTAAACATTAATTTGCTTCCTGGAAACTACATCCTGACAGCTATTGATCCGTTAACAGGACTTCAGATGTCATATAACGTCACAGTATTGCCAACCATGAACGCTACTGATTTGGAGATGACCTATAAAGACGGGTCAACATTCAATGTTACTGTACTGGATGGTCAAGGCAATCCATTAAAAAATGCTGCAGTCAAATTTAATATTAATGGTGTATTCTACACAAGATACACAGATTCCAACGGAATAGCAAAATTAAACATTAATTTGATAGCCGGCAAATACATCATTACCTCAGAGTATGATAATCTGAAAATTGCAAATACAATAACCATTAGAAGTTGAGATTAATTTCTCAACACTTTTCTTCTTTTTTTTGTAGGTAATTGCTTTTTTATTTTATATCGTAGAGTTTTAACTTTTTTGTTTATTAGTTATTCCGGATCTCGAATCATGGTGATGCCGAATAGGAGTTTTCACGTTATTTTCGTATTCTAGTAAGCACTGATTTAACCATAGAAATAATCAACTATTCAATTAATAATTTACCTAGTTTCATAATTAACTATCAATTTTATTAACCACATTTTTAATATTATTGATGCATTTAAATACTAATCATATTTACCATTGCCAAATGTACATTAAGCAACTTATTTAGAACTATTTTTAAATGTCCTGCATCGGTACTTATTTATTAACTCGGTTATAAAAACATTGTATGAAAGATGAAGTTTTGAAGGTTTATGCATATGTTATAACGTCTAGTTACAGAGAAAAGGCAGTAAAATCACTGGCTAAGTACGATATGATTCCCACAGAAATAGCACAAGATTCAGGAATAAAGGCAAACCACATATCAAAAGTTTTAAGGGAATTAAAAGATAAAGACATAGTTGTATGCACTAATGAGCAAGATACAAAGTACAGAAACTATCAGTTAACCAGTTTGGGCAGAGAAATAGCAAAGAATTTAAAATAGGCGATAATATTGTTATATAAGCTTGCATTCGTTAAAGCATCCAGTTATAGAACTAAAATAATGAAATCTCTTGCAAAACAGAATAAAACACCCAAACAATTATCGACTGAGTTAAAAATTCATCAAAACAATATAAGTGCAACGTTAAAAGAATTAAAAGATAAAGGACTGGTGGATGTAGTTAATCCGGCCGCTAAGAAAGGAAGATATTATAGATTAACAATTGCTGGGAAAGATATGGTTGAAAATTTAGAATATATTTATCTTTCAATATATTATTAAAAATTATCTAGAGTGGAATATCCTTTTGCTTTAGCTTCTGTAACAATAGTATAATCTAATATTTCTTTGATTCCTGCTCCTTTTTTATGCATGGAATAGAATGTGTTTTCTCCTAAGAGTGCATAGTTCCATTTTGCATCCATCCTATCTGATCCATTTAATTTATTAATTTTATTTAAAGTGTC
The DNA here is from genome assembly GCF_045646045.1 of Methanobrevibacter sp. Taxonomy (GTDB): domain Archaea; phylum Methanobacteriota; class Methanobacteria; order Methanobacteriales; family Methanobacteriaceae; genus Methanocatella. Next base: position 4,726 of record NZ_JAZRJY010000138.1, read on the forward strand.
TAGTGTTGCTATTCTTTTTCTTTGTACATTTGGTGATTTTAAATCTTTGTCAGCTTTTGTTTCAACAATGTATATGTCATTGTCTTGTAAACGACTCTTTCAAAAACTTTGTTGATTTGAAATTTTTTGATGAGAATTAGTTGTGCATTTTTAATTCTGTTTAAAAATAGTTAAATTTAATAAATAGTTGGAGTAAAGTTTTTATCATGCCCAATCAAAAAACATTTACTCCA
>NZ_JAZRJY010000139.1:0-67142 GCF_045646045.1 Methanobrevibacter sp.
TATACAACGAAATAAACAGAAAAAATAACTAAAAATAAGAAAAATATATAAAAAAATCAAAAACACAAAATTCAATTAAAAATTTTGCGTCACATCCTCTATTTTTGAATTTTGTTAAATTTTTAAACTTCCTATATATTCGTATCCTTTTATATCTTCTTTATTTTTAAATTCAAATTTAAATGTATCCTTGTTTGAAACATATAGGTGAGCAAGAGCAATTCCAACATCAATGTCATTCCATTTGCCCAGTATTTTTCTTTTTAAAACGTTTTGTTTAACTTTATAGACGTCATATCCTTCATCTGTATGTTTGAAATACCATGGCTGTGAGTTAATTGCTGATGGTGCCAGTTGTGCCGGTTTTAATTTTTCATCTTCAAAATCTGATATTTCTGACAGACTTTTTCTTTTGAATTTGTCAATGTCTCTTGTGCAATCGTTTGATCTTCCAAAAGCTATTGAAATTACATATTCAGGATTTTTTTCTTTAACGGAAGCCATTCCAACCCAACAGCTACCAATATCCATACTTTGCATTAATAAACTGACTTGCTGAAAGATAAATCCTAAATTAACGCCATAGTTTTCTTTTTTTTCGGAGTATAATGCTAAATAGTAAGGGGCACTCCATGGAGTTTTCAGTGACATTTCATCTTTAGTTAAAATCTTGTAAGAGTAATTGATTTCTGGTGTCAATACTTCTACATTATCTAAAAATTCTTTAATTGCACTCATATCTATTTCATCATCCAGATATTTTCTTGCAGATTTCCTTTTATAAATTTGTGTGGCTAAATCCATCTTACCATTTCCTTTTTTTCATCGCTTTTATGCGCTTTTTATCAATATCCTTTTGTTTATCTGATTGATATTTCTTTTTTTGACGGTTGGTTGCAGTTTGAAAATTTGGCATTATTGTAACCAAATCAATTCTGTTTCCCTGACATGCAAAGACTATTTTAAGTTCTTTATAATCTTTATTTGGTGGTGCTTCATAAATTACTTCATATTCTTCATTTCCGCTTTTTTCATATCTTAAAGGTTCTTCATACATTATGGTATCGACAATATATTCTCTTTTAATTCCATTATCTGATAATCTTTTATTAAAATGAGTATTTTCAAAACACCATTCAATATTCTGTGTATCTCCAAGAATGAATTTATCAAAAACTTTCATGATTATAATTTTATGTTATAAATTTTTATAAATCTATTGTTGATGGATGAATATGTTTAATATATAAGTGTGAATATTCAAATATTATATCTATGACTAAACAGATGCAATGGGATTCGACTTTATCATTTATTTTTGCAATGATTGGGGCGGCAGTTGGACTAGGTAATATCTGGCGTTTTAGTTATGTTCTTTATTCTAATGGTGGAGGATCATTTTTCATTCCTTATTTTGTTGCAATTGCGATGATGGGTATTCCATTTTTATTATTGGAGTATTCTGTTGGTTTTACTTTTAAAGACTCTTTTTCTAATATTTTAAAGAAAATTAATCCTAAATATGAATTCATTGCTTGGATGTTGGTCATATTTGTATTTATTGTTGTAATTTATTATATGGTTATACTGAGTTGGGACTTTATCTACTTCTTATCTAGCTTTAATTTTGCTTGGGGAACTGATGTGGTTGGTTACTTTACAAATAGTGTTGGTGGAAGTTCTAATTTAAGTTTAGTGACTTCATTACTTGAACAAACGGCTTTTGGTGTTGTTGTACTGTGGATTGTAATATGGTTTATTGCACATAAGGACATCGAAAATGGTGTCGGTAAATTTTCCAAAGTTTTAATTCCGATACTTTTTGTTATTATGACATTCATTATAGTTTATGCTTTAACTCTTCCTGGTGCAGAAATTGGAATAAATGCATTGTTGACGCCAGACTGGTACAAGTTATTGGATGTTAATATTTGGCTTGCAGCATTTTCACAGATAATCTTTTCTTTAAGTATGGGTCAGGCGATTGCAACTACTTATGCAAGTTATCTTCCTGAAAAATCTCGATTAACAGATAATGTATTGATTGTTGTCGTATCAAATTCTTTATTTGAAATATGTACTGCATTTGGTGTATTTTCAATTTTGGGTTTCATGTCTGCAAATAGTGGGCTGCCGATTGTTCAGTTGGTGTCTGAAGGAACGGGGTTAATATTTATGGTGCTTCCAATGATTTTCAATAAAATGGGTTTAATAGGCCATATATTTGCACCTTTATTATTCTTAGCTATTCTTTTTGCTGGAATAACTTCTGCTTTAGGATTTTTAGAACCGATGCTCAGTTCATTTTCACATAAATTTAATATTACTCGTAGGGAGGCAGCTACTAATCTTGCAGTCATTGGTTGTATTTTTTCTTTAATGTTGACAACTGGAATCAGCAGCTATTTGGTTAGAATTATTGATACCTTTGTAAATGAATTTGGAATATTGATATTAATTGCTGTTCAATGTGTAATATTTGCGTGGATTTATGGTTTGGATCATTTTATTCCTGTATTGAATGAAAATGGTATTTTTAAAGTTGGAAAATTGTGGAAAACACTTATTAAATATGTATTGCCTATATTTTTAATTGTAATTTGGGTTATGGGTATTATTAAACTATTTTCAAGTGCAAATGCTTTTGAATTAATTATTGACATTATAATTGTTGCTGTTGTATTATTACTTAGTTATGTCATGACCAGAACTAGGACTAGAAGCTAATTTTCTTTTTTTAGTGTTTATTGGTAACTTTTTTTGCTGTGTGCTGTAGTGGATTACATAGTAATATATAAATGTTATTGTAGTTGTGTGCATAATTAGAATTCTATTAACTACTTACTTAATTTGATATATGTATTACAATTTAAATTAATTATTTTTCAACTATCCATTAAGCATAATAAGTTTTTGATTTATTATTCGCATAGTTTTAATAATAACTACACATTATATTATCCAAATATTTCATTAAAATGTATTGATTATTAATTCCGGATATTGTTGGCTATGTTAGAATGAAAGTGGTAATATTATTACTATGGGGGATATCTTCCATTTTGTTCATATTTTGTTTTTAACCAAGTTTTAAGCATTTTGTCTGAAATTATGTATTTTTTATTGAAATCATATTCAATTATTCCTTTATTTGACAATGGATCAAGATATTTTGAAATTGTTGGTTTAGAATAATTTAATTCATTAAGTAGTAATGTCCAGTTTGCTCCATCATTTTCAATAAGAGTAAGTATTATTTCACGTTCTTGAACGCTCAATCTTCCCCACACATAAATCCACATTATTGCTTATTTTTTAATGTTATAAAAAGTTAACTAGTAAATTATTTTTTTACTAGTAAGTTTTATTTTATTTTTTTAGAAAATTATAAAAAATTAACTGGTTAATTATATATTTACTAGTAAAGTAATAGTTAAAAATAGTGGGATAATTAGCTATATGTGGAAAATATAGCTAATTGAATACATCTTTAAATTTGTCTTTTAAGCCTTTTTCAACGTGTTTAATTTCTTCTCCGCTGATTTCGGCAAATTGATTTAATAATTTCTTTTGTTTGGAGTTTAATTTTTTAGGAACAACAACAGTCACAGTAACATAAAGGTTTCCTCTTGCTTTGTGTCTTACGGAGTTCATTCCTTGACCTTTTAATTTAAATACTGTTCCGCTTTGGGTTCCAGGAGTTACTTTAAACTCTACTTCCTTACCTTCGATTGTTGGAATGCTTATTACATCACCTAATGCTGCTTGAGGAAAACTGATTTGCTGTTCGTAGTATAGGTGATCTCCCTGACGTTCAAATAACTTATTTCTTTTTATGTGAACGGATACAATGAGGTCTCCTTCAAGGCCAGGTGCTTCACCGCAGTTTCCTTCACCGGAAACTCTTAAGTGATTTCCTTCATCAACACCTTCAGGTATTTCGAGTTTAATGGTTTTAGTTTTTCTGACACTACCTTTTCCATGACATTTATCACATGGTTCAGTAATTATTTTACCTGTTCCTCCACATTGGCGACATGGCCTTACATTGACCATTTGGCCTAAAAATGTGTTGCTGACCTCTTTTATTTGACCTGTTCCCTTACATGTTGGACAGGTTTCAGGATCATGGCCGGGTTTTGATTTTGAACCGTTACATGTTGGACAAAGTTCACTTCTTGTGACTTTGATTTCTTTTTCACAGCCATGGAACGCTTCTTTAAGAGTTATATGAACATCAGTGTAAATATCAGATCCTCTTTGCGGACCGGTTCTGCCTCTTGAGCGTGAACCTCCACCAAAACCAAATAAATCGAAGATATTACCAATATCAAATCCTTGGAATATATCATCAAAGTTTACATTTTGATAGAAGTCTTCAGCGGTATATCCATCCATTCCTGCATGACCGAACTGATCGTATCTTTGACGTTTTTCATCATCGGACAATACTGCGTAAGCTTCACTTATTTCTTTGAATTTTTCTTCTGAACCTTCTTCTTCACTTACATCAGGATGGTATTTCATAGCCAGTTTACGATAAGCTTTCTTAATTTCCTTTTCATCAGCTGTTTTATCGACTCCAAGGACTTCGTAATAATCTCGTTTGTCTGCCATTTATTCACCTTAAAATTTGTTTAAAAAAAATTAGATAAAAAAATAAAAATGTTTTATCTCTTTGTTAGTTTAACTTTATTGATTCTGATTCTGATTACCTACGCTGAGACAAAACATTTATTTCATAAATCTAATCATCTTTTACTTCATAGTCCGCGTCAATTGTGTCATCATCGTCTGAAGGTGCATCTTGAGTTTGAGCTCCTGCATTTGGATCTTGACCAGCTGCTTGTTGAGCTTGTGCTTCAGCTTGTGCTTGCTGATAGATTTTCGCACCAATTTCCTGGACTACTTTTTCTAATTCTTCGGTTTTTGATTTAATAGCTTCGATATCGTCTCCAGCTATGAGTTCTCTTAACTCACCAACTAATTTTTCAACATTTGATTTTTCATCTTCGGATACTTTGTCTCCGAGTTCTTCAATTGTTTTTTCAGATGTGTAAATTAATGAGTCTGCATTGTTTCTGACTTCAATTTCTTCTTGTTTTTTCTTATCTGCTTCAGCATTCATTTCTGCTTCTTTGATTTTTTGTTCAATTTCTTCATCAGATAATTTTGTGGAAGAAGTAATTGTAATAGCCTGTTCTTTACCTGTTCCTTTATCTTGTGCAGTTACGTTAATAATACCGTTTGCATCAATATCGAAGGTTACTTCAATTTGTGGAACACCTCTTGGTGCAGGTGGAATTCCGACTAATTGGAAACGGCCTAAGGATGTATTGTCCGCTGCCATTCTTCTTTCACCTTGCAATACATTAATGTCCACAGATGGCTGATTGTCTGCTGCAGTTGAAAAGATTTGACTTTTCTTGGTAGGAATAGTAGTATTTCTTTCAATTAATGTGGTTGATACTCCACCTAAGGTTTCAATACCTAATGATAATGGAGTTACATCTAAAAGAACTAAGTCTTTAATTTCTCCAGCTAATACTCCACCTTGGATAGCTGCTCCCATGGATACACATTCCATTGGGTCGATTCCTCTTTCAACTGGTTTGCCTATGAATTTTTCAACGAATGATTGTACACATGGCATTCTGGTAGGTCCACCAACTAAGATAATTTTGTTAATTTCATTTTTGCTCATTTTAGCATCGTCTAATGCTTGTTGCATTGGTTTGCCTGATTTTTTAACAATACCATCAACTAATTCTTCTAATTTAGCTCTTGTTAAGTTTTCAATTAAGTTTTTAGGGGTTCCATCAGATCCCATTGCAATGAATGGCAAGTTAACTTCAGTAGTTAAGGTAGTGGATAATTCGATTTTTGCTTTTTCAGCAGCTTCTCTTAATCTTTGTACTGCTTGATCGTTATCTCTTAAATCAATTCCTTCTTTTGCTTTAAATTCATCAGCTAAGTAATTGAGTAATACATTATCCATATCGGTACCACCGAGTTGAGTGTCCCCGCTTGTGGATTTTACTTCAAATACTCCACCACCGAATTCCATAATGGTTACGTCTAAGGTACCTCCACCTAAATCGTATACCATAATATTAATGTCATCGTCATCCTGTTTGTCTAAACCGTATGCTAAACTTGCTGCAGTAGGTTCGTTTACAAGTCTTACAACATCCAATCCTGCAATGGTACCTGCATCTTTGGTTGCAGTCCTTTGGTTGTCGTCAAAGTAAGCCGGTACGGTAATAACTGCTTTTTCAATAGGTTCACCTAAGAAGGTTTCAGCATCTTTTTTGATTTTTTGCAAGATGAATGCTGAGATTTCTTGTGGTGAGTATTGTTTTCCGTTTGCAGTTACTTTTTTGTCGGTACCCATTAATCTTTTGATTGCGCTAATGGTATTTTCCGGGTTTGTAACAGCTTGTCTTCTTGCCGGTTCACCAACTAACATTTGTCCGTCTTCACTAAATGCAACATAACTTGGGAAGGATTTACCATATTGACTTGCTCCTTCTGCTGAAGGGATTGTGGTTGGTTTTCCTCCTACAAGTACTGATGCTGCTGAGTTACTTGTACCTAAATCGATTCCAATGATTTTTTCTTTTTTATTATCTGACATAATTATCACCAATTTTTTAATTAATTAATTATTTAATAAACATGATTATTTTTTACAAACAATTACTTTTGAGTATTTTAAAACTTTATCTTTATACATGTATCCTTTCATTAACTCATCTATAATATATCCGTTTTCAACATCTTCACTTTCCTGAACCATTAATGCTTCATGTTTGTTCAGGTCGAATTTTTCTCCTTTTGCAGGGATTTCTTCAACTCCTTCTTTGGTTAAGACATCTTTAAATTTATTATAGATTAACTCGACACCTTCTCTGAAATCTTCATCATTTTCGATTGTAAGAGATCTTTCCAAATCTTCATAACAATCAAGGAATTCTTTAATGAGATTTTCATTTGCAAATTTTACAATTTCAACATTTCTTTTATCGGTAATCTTTTTGAAATTTTCAAAATCTGCCTGAAGTCTTTGGGATAATGAGACATATTCTTGAGTTTCGCCTTCCTGTTTTTCGAGGTCTTCTTTTAGGGATGATATCTCTTCATCTTTTTTGGCTAACTCCTCAAGAAGTTTATCATACTCCTCTTGAAGATCTTTTGTTTCTTCAACTTCTTTTTCTTCTTTATTTTTTGCCATTAACTCACCCTGTTTATTATTAAAAACTCTTTGTAATAACTCACGGCAGAGAATTACTGTTTTTGAACTTTAATAATTTGGTTTTTAGGAATTTATGGACATATAGGAAAATGGTTCATCTTTCAAGAGTTATTACTCCGAGTTTTTGAAACCAAATATTAAAGTAACAAAAAGTTATCTTTCTCTTACATTATTATAGTAACAAAAGGTTATATAAAGGTTTCGGTTTTTTCTGTTAAAATGTTATTTTAAAATTTTCATGATAATTATTATAGTAACAAAAAGTTATATAAATGATTTGACATAATGTATAATCATGACTGATACAAATGATATTAAACGGAATGCCAAGTTCCAGAATAATGGTAATTCTTCTTCGGAAAGTATTGAAATACGAGGAAATTACGGAAGCGATCTTGGTGATATAGATAAAGAAGATATTTTAGACGTAATGGGCTGTAAAACGAGAAGAGATATAATAGACCTCTTAAGACAGGAACCAATGTTTGTAAGTGAAATCTCAAATGAACTGAATGTTGGTCAAAAAGCGGTTATTGCTCACTTGAGGGCTATGGAAGAAGTGGGAATATTGAACTCTTCATATAAAAAGATACTGAGGGGAAGACCGCGTAAATATTATGATCTGGATAATGAGGTAACTATACAAATTACAATCAATAAAAACTCATTTGACGTAAACTTTGATACTAAAGATACATTGCAATTGCCGTCAGGTGACGAATGGTCTAAATTATTGGATATTGAAAAACGGCTTGACAATGGTCAAATGGAAGCTCTTGAAGAATTGAAAAATCAAATCAGATTATATGATAATCTCAAGGCAAGGGCAGAATATATACTTGAAAGAACTCTAAAAAGTTAGATAATTTTCTTAATTTGTATTAGTTATAATCTTTTTTTCTCTTTTTTTTAATCATTTCTTGTTTTTGCAACTATTGCTTGACCTAAACTGACTGAACCGTCTCCACAGCAGGTATTTTTATGCTGGATAAAATTATACTCATTTGATTTAATGTAATTTTTAACGGCATCTGTAATGGCTTCGTTGTAAAATACTCCTCCAGTAGCACCGATGGTGGATATTCCTTTTTTATCTGCTGACTGAATCGCAAGTTCACTTAATCCATTAGCTATTGTTTTTTGAGCGGCATTTGCTATGTCTGCTTTTTTATGTCCTTTCAAATAAAGATTTACAACTTCCTTTAAAATTTCTGTAGTATTCAATGTATCTTTTTCAATAATTAAAGGCAGTTCCAGTTCATTGGTTGAATAATATGCCGCAGATTCCAGCTTCATTGATGCTTCGCCTTCATATGTTCTTTCATTACATATTTCTAAAGCGGCTGAAACAGAATCAAGGACTCTGCCCGTACTTGTGGTTACGCCAACGTTAATGCCTGCATCAAGCTGTTTGAATATATTTTTAATTTCCATTTCTCCATATTTGAAGTACTTTATATAATTTTTAATTAATTCTTCATCTTTTAAAATACTTAAAAGCATGCGGATTGGATATTTTGTTGCAAGGTCTCCGCCGGGCATTTTCTGCCTTTCTAAATGAGCCAATCTTTCATAGCTTTTGATGTCTGTATAAAGAATTTCTCCACCCCAGCTTGTGTGGTCATCACCATAACCGGTTCCGTCTGCAGCTATCACTATCATTTCTTCAATATTGTGATCATTTGCCAGTGCTACAGCATGGGCATGGTGGTGCTGAACGGGAATCACTTCGACACCGAATTCATATGCCAATTTCGTTGTAAAAAATTGTGGGTGTAAATCGCATGCAACTGCATCTATATCACATATCTTTGTAATTCTTTTCATGTGCTTGATAGAATTTTTAAGGAAATTAAGTGTCTTTAATTTATTTGTGTTTCCTATGTGCTGTGATGGGTATGCAATTGCACCAGTTGCAAGACAAAATGTAACATCAAGTTCAGGACCTAAAGACAGCACATTCAAATCGTTGACATCATAGTTGATTGTGTAAGGTTCAGGAGTATAGCCTCTGGAACGGCGGATAAATGATAATTCATCATTTCTAAATCTGATAACAGAATCATCACACCGGTTTAATATTTTACGATTATGAACAAGTGAATAATCACTGATACCATTAATGATTTCTGTGTTGTCAATCATCATTGGCTCTCCAGGAATATTTGCTGAAGTCATGACATAAGTGTCGATTTCTCCCTCATCAAAAAGCAGGTAGTGCATTGGGGAGTATGGAAGCATGACTCCAATATTGTGCAGACCCGGTGATAAACTTTCAGGAAAATTGTAATTTTCATTTTTCTTTAAAATAACGATAGGTCTTTTGTTGGAAGTGATTGTTCTAATTTCATTTTCTGACAGTTGAGCATATCTCTGTACTGATTTTAAATCGCTGCTCATAACAGCAAAAGCCTGATTAGGTCTGTTTAATCTGGATCTTAATTCCTTTATCGCATTATCATTATAGGCATCAACAACAAGATGTGTTCCTCCTATTCCTTTAATGGCTAAAATTTCACCCTCTTTTAATTTTTCAGCACCTAATTTAATGGGATTATCACAATCAATTAATTTGTTCTTTTTGTAAATTGCCATTTGGGGCCCACAGTCACTGCAGCATATTGCTTCGCCGTGATAACGTCTGTCAAGAGGATTTTTATACTCCACCAGACAGGCATCACATAGCGGAAATTCGTCCATTGATGTTTTGTCCCGGTCATATGGAACGGAATCGATTACAGTAAATCTGGGACCGCAATCAGTACATGCATTAAAAGGATATTTGTAACGCCTGTCTTCAGGATTTCTGATTTCGGCAAGACAGCTGTCGCAGATTGCAATGTCCGGTGGGATGACACTAACTCCGGAATAGGAATCTGAACTTTCAATAATGCTGAATTCATCAAAATTGCTTTTCTCAATATCTGCAATTTCAATAGAATCTATTCTTGCAATCGGAGGCAATTCATTTTGCAATCTTTTAGTAAATAACTCAATATCATCTCCTTCAAGGATAATTTCAACTACATTTCCCAAATTTCTTACATAACCTTTTAAATTTAAATCTGTAGCTAATCTATATACATATGGCCTAAAGCCAACGCCCTGAACAATTCCTTGAGTTAAAATCTTTTTCGCTGTCATAAATATTATAGTATTTAGGCTTAATAATTAATAAAATTTAACATAAGTTTTTTTAATATCTTTAATCTTAAATTAGTATTATGAGGGAAATACTTGAAAAATTAATTAATGAAGAAATTGATTTGGAAACTGCAGAAAACCTAATCAAGTCTCAAACCATTTTGGAGCTGGATGAAGTTGCTAAATTTGACAGTAACCGCCAGAATAGGACTGGTTTTCCAGAAGCAGTTTTTGCACCAAGTAAGGATTATGAAGACTTGTTATTGATTGTAAAAAAATACTTTGAAAGTGAAAACCCTCAGAATTTAATAATTACAAAGTTGACCCTCAAAAGATATGAGAAACTTCTAAAAGATTTGGATTATCTTGAAGATCTAATTTTTGATTATAATAAAAAAGGCCAGATTTTAGTAATTAAAGTCAATGAAAATAAATCCGAACCAATTGCTAAAATTGGAATCATAACTGCTGGAACATCCGATATTAATATTGCAGAAGAAGCAAAAGTCATTGTTGAAGAAGGTGGTTGTGAAGCCATAACATCTTACGACATTGGGGTGGCAGGAATCCACAGACTATTCCCTCAGATTGCCTATATGATTAAAGAAGGGGTTAAAGTTTTGATTGTCTGCGCAGGAATGGAAGGAGCACTTCCGTCAGTTGTAGCCGGCCTTGTTGATATTCCGGTAATTGCTGTTCCGACATCAGTAGGATATGGTGTTGGAGAAGGGGGACGTGTGGCCCTGGATTCAATGCTTCAGTCATGCGCTCCGGGAATTGCTGTTGTAAACATTGACAACGGATTTGGCGCCGCTGTTTTTGCTTTAACCATTGTAAAAAGTAGATGATATGAAATATGTAACTTTTAATCCTGAAATCCATAATGCAAATAAGATAGCCACATTTATATATGATGTAGATTTCAGGACTTTTGACAAGCTTTTCTCTTCAAAGGAAAAGGCAATTTCAACCATTGAAAAAAGTCTGAAAAAAGACGATTGCATTAAAGTTATTTATGATGGTGAAGATTTAATTGGAATGTTGATGTTTTACATGGATGATAATAAACCCGAAACTCATTTTTGCTCTATTAAGCTGCTGATTGTTGATATTCTGGATTATTTTGTTATATGTGATATTGAAGAAGGGGATTTTTACATTGCCGGTTTGGCAGTTGATGAAAGTCATAGGTCAAAAGGTTATGGAACAAAAGTAATTGGGGAAGTCATAGAATATGCCCGAAAAAATAATTATAAAAGAGTTATTCTTGATGCAGACTTTAGAAATCCAAAAGCAAGAAAATTATATGAACGATTGGGTTTTAAAGTTTTTAATAAGAAATCCTTTTTAAAAAGAGGGATGTATAATATGGAGTTTAAACTTTCCTAGGAAGTCTTCTTATTGCATCATAAACTCGCATTGAATTATTTTTATCCGTAAACAGGAAATATGCCTTTATGCGTTTTTCATATTTCTCTTTAATTTTACACCCATTTTTCATATATTCGATAATCTCATCTACAAGTTCATCTTCGCTTCTGCAAACTTCACCGAATCCCATTGTTTCATAATTGAAGTAACTTTCATTTATATTGAAGTGATAATCAGAACTATAATGGTAATATAAAACCGGTTTGTTAAGATAAGCAAAATCAAAAGCAACAGATGAATAATCGGTAATTAGTAGTGATCCGTGATTAAATACATTGTGGTATTTTTCATGTTCATAATCAATTTTAATAGTATCGTTAGTATCAAACAAATCAATGAAGTCATAAACATTAGGGTGAGGCTTAAATACTATTTCGTAATCATATTTTTTTGAAGCTTCAATTAATTTCTCGTTATTTATTAAGGAATTAAATCTCTTGAAAAATTGAGAATTTAAAATGTATTCGTTTGATTTGAATTTAAGATATCTTCTCCATGAAGGCATGATTAATATTTTTCTTTCATCTTCCTGTTTTTCTAGTCTGTCAAATCTTGGAAAACCGAGTAATTTGACAATTTCCTTTTTATAATTATAAGGATATTTAAAAATTGATTTATATTCAAGTTTTGATGCAGTTACAAGCATGAGTAAATGCTTATCATATTCATTAAGCCATGATGAAACGTTATCCTTTGTAATACCATGCTGTAAAAATATTGTTGATGATTTTAAAAGGCCTGCAAAGAATGGATAATTTCCCCAAAATGGATAGATAATATTGTTATCTGGGTGTGAAGTAATTATTTTTTCAGCATATAGTCCAATAAAACGATGTTTGATTGATTTGTAATGTAAAACATCTCCTATTTTTTTCATATCTTCCAAATCTTTACTGTCTTTATCCAAAACAAAATATTTTTTAATATGAGGGTCTTTTTCTTGAGCATATGTAAAAAGCTGCCTTCCATTATCATCAGCCATATTCGGCAGATCCATAAATAACCAGATTCTTTTATTTCTCATAAATGGATAACTTAATAAATACATTAATCTTAAAGGAATTCCAGTTTTAAATCCTTTTTCACGTTTTTTAAGCATGTAATAAAGTGTTCTTATCTCCTGAGTTAACCAATTTTTAATTTTTTTCCTTTTAATTATGATTTTATTGTCATGAAGATGGGATAAATAATCTTTGGTTTTGGCATAACCTGTGGTTTTTGAAAAATTACACGGTCTTGAAAAGTCAATATATAATTCGCCAACATCTTTATTATTACTTTTAAACTTAATTTCATATTTTTTTTCAGGATTTAATGGAATTTTTACTTTAAATGAATAATTGGTTCCATATTTATAACTTAAACTATATTTATCTCTTTGTGGAAATTGTATTTCCTCTGATTCAATTTTTTTATCATTTACATAAACATCAACTGCATTATTATACATTGTTGGAAAATCACCTAAAATATGCAAGGTATTGTCAATGATTTCAAAAACATCAATATATACAGTGTTTAATTTTAATCTGTAAAGAACCATTTTTTCTATATTCTTATATTCCGGAGTATTTTTGAGTTTTTTATGTTTAAAAAATAATATATTGCCTTTTAATATGTTCGGAATATCTTTCTGGTTAAATATCACGTCATCATCGATATATTGTAGGATTTCATAAAGTTGCTTTCTTAATTCTTTAAGTTCCACTACTGTTAGGATATTATTCACTGATGAAATGTCAAACATCCACTGAAGGTCATACATTATTGTATATTGAATAAATGGAAGAACCTCGCCATATAGTTCAATGCTTTTATCAATTAAAAATTTAAAATAATGTTTTGCACGTTCATTAAAATAATCTTTTTTAAAAGATGAATTGTCAATCAATGACGTTTTATCTTCTCTTTTTCGATAATAATATTTTCCGTCTTTGCAATAACCGATTTTTGGCTTTTTTAATAGTAATTGGTTAATAAAAACAACATCTTCAGATACTGAAAGACTGGTGTCAAACTTCAAGTCCCTGATACTTTCTCTTTTAAAGAAACATGATGCCGCAGATAATTGAATATAATTCGGATAGTCTATAAGGTCAACAACTTTATTCTTTTTACCATATTTAAAATTAAGGGGATGTCCACCTTTATTTTCACCAAAAAAGTATATGGGTATTGAAACTAAATCCACTTCATTTCCAAATTTATTAAAAAAGTTCAATATGCTGTTAAAAGTATTTAATGATACGTAGTCATCACTATCTAAAAAGTTGACATATTTTCCTGTGGCTCTTTTAAGACCAATGTTTCTGGCAGCGGCAGGCCCTAAATTTTCTTTATTTTCAACATATTTGATGTTTTTAGGATATTTGGCTTTATATTCCTGGCAAATACGGCTGGTATTGTCTGTACTTCCATCATTAACGATTATAATTTCAATATTTTTTTCAAAAATTATGTTTTGGTCAATTAAGCTATTAATTGTTTTTTTAATCCATAAATCTGAATTATATGCCGCCATAACTACAGAAAAACTGAATTCGCTCATTTAACAGCCAACCATTTTAAAAATTAATTATTTTCTTCTTCTTTCAAACTCTTCAAATAAGTCATCGATGTCTATTCCTTTATAGACAAGTAATAATAATGTATGGAATATTAAGTCAACTGATTCATAAACCAGATTTTCATCATTTTTACTGGCTATCAATACTTCGCCGCATTCTTCAGCTATTTTTTCGAGTATTTTATCTTCAGCTTTCTTATCGCTGTCTTGCATTATGTTTGAGGTATAGGAGTCAATTGGGTTGTCCCTTCTACTTTCAAGAACTTCCCAGACTTCTCTTATTATTTTTTCATTCGCCATGTGATTCACTATCCTGAATACTTTCGGTAATAGCTATTAATGGATGTTTATCGTCATCGATAATGGTAATATCTTCAAATTTTTTAATTCCTGCTTTATCTGCAGTTTTTTCCATACCTAATTTAATGTCTTGGCCTAAATCAACCACATATGAATCAACAGTTTCACAACCCATTTGTTTAGAAGCTACTGCTCTGTGATGCCCATCAACTAAAATCCATCTGTCTCCTGTTTTCACAACAATAGCAGGTTCTGCTAAACCTTTTTTTAATTCATAACTTCTTCCTTCGAGTTCATCTGCATAAACTCTGTCCTGGGTTGGTCTTAATTTTTCAGTTGGTACTTTCATCCTTTTTAAAGTAGTCTTAATACCATATAATTGTTCCATTGTATTTTTAAAGTATTCTACTTTATTTGGGGTTGACCTTTCAATGTGGGAACGAACCATATCTGTGTTTGTAATAATTCCAACAAGAGCTCCGGTCTCATCAACAACAGGCATTCTTGATATTCCTCGTCTAAACATTACACGGGAAGCATCATTTATGGCTAAATTTTCGTTAGCGACAACTAATTTAGTACTCATCATTCCGCGGACATAATCCTTCCAATCCTTAGCAATAATATCGAATGCGGTGACCATACCTACAAGTTTATTATTTTCAACAACAGGATAACTGTTGTGGTGGCTCTGTTTCATTAATGTAATAATTTCTTCTGTCGGAGTATCTGGAGAAACACTAATAACATTTTTTGTCATGTAATCTTTTACAAATGTTTTCTTCTCTGCCATATTTAATACTCCTTAGATATTTTCTTTTAAAAGTTTAACTGTTTCACCAGGATCTGCTTTTCCACGAGTTAATCTCATAACTTGACCAACAAGGAAATTGAGTGAAGCTTTTTGTCCATCATGATAATCTTGGACTGCCTTTGGATTTTCTTCAATAGTCTGTTTAACAGCAGCCAATACTTCATCGTCTTTTACAACACCAAGTAATCCTAACTCTTCAGCTATTTGTTTAGGTGACTTATCATTATTTGGCATTTGTTCGATTATTCTTTGACCTGCTTTTGTTGTAATTTCTTTATCTTGAAGCATTTTAAATAATTCAATTAAACTTTCAACACTAATTTCACTGTCAGCAAAATCTAATTTATTATATGATAAGACTCTTTTAAGTTCATCTCTCATCCATTTGGCAGCAAATACTGAATCAACTTCTTTTATAACTTCTTCATAAGCAATAGCCAAATCTAACTCTGAAGTCAGTACTTTTGCCGTTTCTTCATCAATGCTATAATCTTTAACAAATCTGTCCACTTTGTGGTGTGGAGCTTCAGGCATAATGTCAGCTACTTTTTGGATTAATTCATCAGGAATTTCCATTGGAGGTAAATCTGGATCTGGGATGAATCTATAATCATCAGCATCTTCTTTCAATCTCATTCTTGTAGTAATCATTTGGCTTTCAATATAAGCACGTGTTTCCTGTGGGATTTCAACTCCTCTTTTAATGAGATTTTTCTGTCTGACAATTTCGAATTTCAATGCTCTGTATGCACCTTTAATGGAGTTAACGTTTTTCATTTCAACTCTGTTTCCACCATTGAGTGAAACGTTTACGTCTGCTTTCATTGAGTTTTCTCCACGTGCAGCACCACTATACTGTAAAACACGAATAATTTCTTTTAAAAAGTTCCTTGCTTCTTCTGGAGATCTTATGTCTGGTTCGGTAACAATCTCTACTAAAGGGATTCCGGAACGGTTAAAGTTAACAATACCTCTGTCAGGTTTGTATTGACCAGGGTCTTCTTCAATGTGAATTTCTCTAATTCTGATTCCATTTAATTCTCCCTCATAACCGATAGGAACTGAGGTTCTTTGATATCCTGAAGATAAATCTGGATAATCATAGTGTTTTCTCATAAAATAGGTAAAACCTTGATCTATTTTACAGTTCAACATCAAAGAAATCATCAATGCATTTTCAATTGCATGCTGATTGGTCGGATGTGGTTTAGCACCTGGTTGATTTAAACAAACTGGACAAATATTTTGATTAATAGGTGCTTCATTAAAATTTGTTGGGCAATCACAGAATAATTTTGATTCAGTTTCTAATTGTACGTGGATTTCAAGTCCACACATCATACTAAAATCGTCGCTAATATTAATTCCTCCATTTGGAAATTTTTTTTAAAAATTTATACTATTATAATATTTATAATATGGGGCTTATAAAGATTATCTAAAATCCGATTTTTCAGTATTTATTTTAAATTTTTCCCATTTTGATTTCATTTTTATATTTGGTAAATTTTTCGAGTGTAATGTAATCTTTTAATGATAATTCTTTTTCAATTTCTTTTATTTTTTTAAAAGATAATAAATCTAAGCATTTACTAATATCGATTCGTTTTAATATCTTTTTAGAAAAAGGTCTTTTAGAATCGAGGGAAGCTATATTTTTAAGAAATTTCTTAACTAAATTACTATTTAAAATTAACATTGTAATGTATGCTGAATCATAATCATCAAAAGGTAAAAAATAACAACTATCATCAAGCATCATAGTTTTTTCATTGTAAACTAAAGAAAATATTGGCTCTTTATTAAAACCTGAAATGGCTACTTTGTATTTTTTAAAAGAATTATTTCCAATACCAATACTAAAATCAGGAGCATTTTTATAAATTTTACTTTTTCTTTTATCAAAGTATTTTTTATTATCATTTAAATATTTCCATGTTTTTGGAGCTTCAGTTTTGAGGTATGTTGTATCTTGTCTTGTTCTTTGCTGTGTAATTATGATGTATTTTAATGTTTCATTGACAATGGGCTTTTTAAGATTACTACTTTTCAATAATGGATATACAAAGGAATGTTCAATGTTAATATTCTCATTATTTTTATTTATTAATTGATTATTCTTGCAAATTAATTCCATTATACCAGCACAGTCATGTTTAACGCCTTGACTCCATTCCTTCTCACATTTTCCATCAATTGGTGGGATATTTTTTATATTGAAATAAAATTCATCAGAAATATAACCGAAATCATATAAAACTTTTGAAGGGTTTGAAAAGTCTGAAACTTCACATATTTTATTTGACAATGTTTTTTCACCAAATTGGATGATAAATAAGCAGTATGTGTCATTTATTTTAAAAATCTCTGAAGAATCAATATTTATTTGTTTAACAAAACTATATATTATGTTATTTTTAATTAATTCTCGAAAAACATTCCGGGATGTTGTGGTTTTACATAAAAATACAATAGTAGATTTTGTATTTTTTAATTCATCAATTATTTTTAAAATAATTGATTCTGAATTATCAAAGTTATTTTTTGATGTTAGTTTCATTTTAGTTTTTACATTTTTAAAATCAGAGTTTGAATGATTTTTTTCAGATTCTGATTTATTTAATTCAATATTGAGTGTAATGGCTCCAATAATTAAAAAAGAATTATTTTCATCGATATTATCAAAATTGTATGTTATTATATCTTCATTAATAAATTTTGGGTTAGATGTTGTTGTATCTATGCTGTTTATTCTTTTTTCATTAATTTCAATTCTGTATAATTTTTTGTTTGGAAAAAATCGTGATGCACTTTTTAAAAAATTATTGATTCCATATGTTGGTTCAATAATAATCTCTGGTTGTATTTTTAAATCATTTTTTAAATACTCACAAACTTTATCTGTAAAAAATAATGATGTTTGGTATTTGTCTAATTCTTTTTTAGTGTATTGTCCATATGTATAAATCCCATCAACATTTTCTTCTAAGTTAATAACATTAATATATCTTAATCTCCATTGTAATGCATTAGATATTGTTAAATAACCTTGTTTAGGGGGATTTTTTATAATTTTTTTAGCAAGAATTTCTAAAATCTGATTATCTCCTGGAATATTGTTGTCTTTTAAAATTTCAATTATGTCGGATTCTTTTGCACCAAGTTCAATAAGTTTACGCAATATTTTTGTTAAATTATAATCTCCAGTTCTTTCAGATTTAATTAATATGCAATGTTTAAAATCAAGATAACATTTATTGGCGATATCAATTTTTTCATAAACAAATATTAATAGATTATATCCTAAACCGTATATTTTTTGTTCAATATTTTTAAATGGGGAAGAACTCTGGGGTTTTTTAACTGAAGTCACTTTGATATCTGTGTTTATGTGTGGATCGGGTAAATCGATTCCTTTTCCACTTGACCCGATTGTAATTTCATATTTATTTTTAAGATATTCCTCAAATTTATGCTCAATGTATGTTCCAACAGCTTTACCGTCTGTCACTCCTACTAGTTCTTCATGAATTATGGTGCTTTCGTGTTTACAAAATGTTATGGCTTCTTCTCTAAGTTTGCTGATAGTTAATTTCATGGTAATTCTCCTAAAATGGTTTTGTTAGAATATTTTAATGGTGGGTAATGCTTTGAATATGTAAATTTATCATATATCTGATTTTTACATAATCAATTTTAATTTTTCTTTTTAATTGTATTATATATTTAAGTTTAAAAAACTTAAATTTATCTGGTTCGGTTTTTATTCCAATATTAATTATTAGTGGTGATTAATATTTATTTTTAAGGGATTCTTTAATATATCTTTTAATAAATTTATCTAAATCAGGTGAAACTTCACTTTTTTCAGGACCTAATCTTGTTTTATCAGTAAATGTTCCTTTTAATTCTCTTCCTGCCCATTTAACTTCTTCTTCAACTCTTTTTCCATATTTTGTTCCAAACATTTTAAAAAGAGGGAATTTTGTAATTCCATTAGCTCCGCTTAAAATTAAGATTCCGATATTTGCAAGATTATCAATCCATGTGCCGCATATGATTTCAATATCCGGAAATTCTAAACGAACTTTGGCAACTACCTGTGCATAATAAAGGGAAGCAGGCTGTGATTTATCTGCATAAACAGTTTCTTTGTGCGGATTTAATGAATAAAATATTACTCTGTCAATTTTATGTTCTTTAATATATTCAATAACATAGTCAACATCATCTAAAGTCTCTCCAAGACCTAATATTATTGTTATGGCTTTTTTAAAACCCAAAGCTCCGGCAGTATCTAACATATTGCTGATGTCATCTAAGCTTTTGGATGGGCATACTTTATTGTGAATCTCTGGATTTGCAACTTCAACGGCACCTGTTATGCCTTTGATTTCAGATCCGTATTCTGCCAATTCATCGGTGATTCCTGTATTTAACCAGACTCCATCTCCGGTGATATTTTTAATGTTTGTTGCAATTTCTTTTATTTCTGAAGTGGTAAATGATTTATATCCTCCGGATAAAAATTCTATATTCCAATCAAGACGTTTGCACATTTCGGCTTCGGCATAGATGTTGCTGACATTCCGTCTAGCTTTTCTTGGATCTTTAATTTTATCTTTTTGTGTTGACATATAGCAAAATGCACAGTCTCCTTTATCACACCACCATGATAAAAAAACTGCTCGTTCAAGCGTTACTAAATTTGAGTGTTTTTTTAGGGTTATTTCATTAGCCTCTTTTATCAAATCAAATATATTGTAATCCATATTTTCAACTGTTTAATTAAATTTATATATTAGTATGTTCTAACTAATTAATAGTGTTTTTCTTATGATATTTGTTTTTTTCATAATATATGTAGAAAAAACATAAGTTTTATATACTAGTAAAAACATACGATAAATTACTGTTTAAAGTCTTTTGATTTTTAATCATGGGTTTATATTTGGTTAAGATAATGGGTATCACATGCCATCGTAGCTCAGTAGGTAGAGCGTTCGGCTGTTAACCGATTGGTCACAGGTTCGAGCCCTGTCGATGGCGCTTATAATGGGCCCATAGCTTAGCCAGGTAGAGCGTCCGGCTCATAACCGGAAGGTCATGGGTTCAAACCCCATTGGGCCCATGTTACTAAACTATTATTATCTATTGCTCCGGTGGTGTAGTCCGGCCAATCATTTCGGCCTTTCGAGCCGAAGACTCGGGTTCGAATCCCGGCCGGAGCATTTAAAAAACTTGTTAAGATTTTTAATGGTTTCTGTATCACTTTCGTTTTTTAAGCGGGGGTGCCCGAGAGGCCAAAGGGGGCAGGCTTAGGACCTGTTGACGCAGGTCTACCAGGGTTCAAATCCCTGCTCCCGCATCTAACAAATTTTTTATTTTTAGTATATTTAAAACGCCGGGGTAGGGTAGGTGGTCATCCTCCGGGACTGTGGATCCCGGGACTCGGGTTCAAATCTCGGCCCCGGCCCCATTTATAAACTTATTTTTTGGTGTTATTCTTGGCAAAGAAAGGTTCTGCTGAAGAAAGAGATTTAGTACATAAACTTTGGGAGAGAGATTTTGCAGCTATGAGAGCTCCAGCTTCTGGAGGGGCTACAAAAAGACCATTGCCTGATGTTGTTGCAGGTAATGGAAAGCTATATTTGGCTATTGAAGTTAAAACAACTACCAAAGATAAAATTTACATTGATTCTGAACAGATTGATGCTCTTTTGGAGTTTTCTAAAATATTTGGTGCAAAACCATATATCGGAGTCAAATTTAAATATACCAAATGGTTATTTTTAGCACCGGAAAATGCTGAAAGAACAAGAAACGGCAATTATAAAGTTGAAAAGGATTATGCTTTAGAAAAAGGCTTAGAAATTGATGAAATTGCTGGTATCGATAAGCAAATGAAATTCTAACATAAACTTTATATACTAATTATAATATAATTATTATTGTATGTTATGTGTGGGGTTATAGTGTAACCAGGCATCATCTGGGACTCCAGTTGTCTTTGAAGAAATATACGCGTAACTGAACAGTACTTGTTGTGATGATCAATTGGAGTACTGAGGCAAGAGATATCCCAGGATCGGGGTTCAAATCCCTGTGACCCCATTTTTATACAAACTTTTTTTTACTACTTTTTATAATATTTATCTTCATGAGTTCTAATAATATTTTATTTATTCCGGGTTACAGTATGGATTGTAATTGTTATTTAATAGATGATATGTTGGTTGATACTGGAACAGGATTTAATGGGGAATATTTAATATCCCAAATTGAAAAACATGGTGTTAAAAAAGAAGATGTTTCTTTAATAGTCAATACTCATTGTCATTTTGATCATATTGGGGGCAATTATCTTTTTGAAGATGCTGATATTGCAGTTCATGAATTGGATGCAATTTCAATAAAAAATAAAGATGATTTGGGAACTTCAATGAATGCTTTTGAAAATCCAAATAACTCTAGAGTTGACATTGAATTAAAAGACGGTGATGAAATTGGAGGATTTAAAGTCATTCACACTCCAGGACATACTCGTGGTGGGATATGTCTATGGGATGGTGTTAATTTAATCTCCGGAGATACTGTTTTTTCCCATGGTGGTGTTGGAAGATTTGACATTGGCGGAGATTTAAATGATTTAAGGGAATCTGTTTTTAAGTTGACTAAATTGGATGTAGTTAACCTGCTTCCAGGCCACGGTCCAATTGTCGAAGGAAATGGAAAAGACCATATTAAATTATCTTATAGCCAATTTTAAATTATTTTTCAAATTTTTTGGATACTTTGGAAAATGATCCTCTTTTAACTAGTATGGATACTTTTTCTCCACGAGCGATAGCAGTATCTGCTTGCGGTATCTCTAATTTTCCATTTTTATACAGTGCTATTATTATATAATCTTTAGTTGGAGATACATCTTTAATACGTTTTCCTACCACTTTGTCATTAGTTATGGTCATATCAAGGATTTCAGCATCACCTTCACCAATCTGAATTAAATCCGCAACGTTTGGCTTGGTTACTAATCTTTGTAAAGATTCTGATGCTGTAATTTCCGGGCTGATTACATTGTCTATTCCAACAGCCTTGAATGCTTCTTCGTGGTCTGGATTACTTACACGGGCAATGACGTTTGGAACATTATATTTTTTATTAACTAATATACAGGACAATAAGTTTGCTTCGTCGTTACCTGTTGTAGCGATAAAGAAGTTAGCATCTTCAATATTTGTTTCTTCAAGTATTTTGGAATTAGTTCCGTTTCCACAGATAACCAATGCATCAAGTTCAGCTGCCGCTTCGTTACATAATGCTTCATCATCATCAATTAATGTTAAATCGTAACCTTCATCGATTAATAGATTTGCCAGAGATAGTCCTACACGACCAATTCCCATAATAATTACATACATACAATCACCCATTTTTTTATTAAATAATGAATATTGTATTTTCAAAACTTATATATTTATCTTTTAAATATTTCAAAGAATGCTCTTATGGTAATCAGTACAGGATATATTTCCAATCTTCCAGTCCACATATTAAACATACTTATAATTTTTAATTGAGGTTCAAGCACTTGACTAATCTCCCCTATTTCCAGTCCTACATTACCTTGAATGGATATTGTGTAAAATAAGCTATCTAAAGCGTCATGACCACATAAACATATTAATGACCATGAAATGAGAATACAAATAAAATATAATGTTATATAATTTCCACTTTGTAAAATTGCTTTTTCAGTCAGTTTATGTCCTGAAATTTGAATTGGAATCACTCTGCCTTCTGGAGATAATATTTCACGTAAATGTTTATATATTCCTTTAAAAAAGGTAATTATACGTATCAACTTTATTGCTCCTACTGTAGACCCGCTTGATCCTCCAATAATCATTAATGTCATTATTATAATAAGTACAAATGAAGGCCAGCCTCCCATTACAGTTGAACTTTGCACACTCGCACCTGTTGTCGTTAATGCAGATACAACAGTAAACAATATTTCAATTGGAACAATATTTGAAGCCAGGTATATAATAATTGTTGCTGCCGCAATTAATGTAATCATAACTTTAAATTGTAAATCATGTATCAATGATTTTCCGCGGGTTTTAATAACTTTATAGTGAACTAAAAAGCTTGTTGCTCCTAAAATCATTAACACAATAGTAATTAAGTAAATAGTATAGCTCTGATAAAAACCTATGTTTGCATTTTTGATACTCATACCTCCGGTTGAGATAATAGTGAAGGTATTGCAGACAGAATCAAAAAGAGGCATTCCTGCAAGCAAATAAAGAATTATTCCTGCAGCAGTATAAATTAGATAAATTTTAATGGTTTGTATGAGTGTGGCTCTGGTTGATGGTTTAAGACGTTCTTCACGGGCTTCGGATTCGTATAATTTTGCAGATGTTGTTCCGGGTTTTAATAGGATGGCTATAATCATAACAACAACTCCAAGTCCGCCAACCCATTGTTGAAGAGCTCTGAAAAATAGAATACTTTGGGGTAAGCTCTCTACATCTGCAAACATTGTTATTCCACTGCCTGTTAGTGCAGACATACTTTCAAACAGACAATTTATAATGTTTGTGTCGGTGATTAAATACATTGAAAGTCCGCAGATAAGACATGCCCATAACCATGATAGTGATGATATAATCATACCATGTTTCATACGCATTTTACGAGCAGAATGTTTATCAAAGACTTTAGTAAAAATAAAACCTAATAAAATTGATATTAAAGCAGGTATCACATATCCGATTATATTAAATTCGAGATATAGTAAATCAACGATAATTGGAATTAAGCATAATATTCCAACCCCTATCATTAGTTTACCGGAATTTCCGGCTATAACAAAAAGATCATTTTTATTTATATATCTCATAATATGCCCTCTTTGAGTAATACCTAAATAATGTATGAATAAATAAATATATAAATTTTTAAGTAAAAAGATAATTTATACTAAGTAAGATGTTGGTATTATGGATAAAAAAACTATTATATTTCTTGCAATCAGTATTTTAATATTGGTCGTAATGCTATATTTTGTAGGTATTGACGATGTTATAAATGCTTTAAAAATTGCAAATTTACCTTTAATTGGATTAGCTATTGCTACTCAGATTTTTACTTATTTTTTATACACTATACGGTGGAAAGTGTTAAATGATATTGCTGATTTAAATGCTAGTATTTTTAAGTTACTTCCGATGGTGCTTGTTGGTCTTGCAGTTAATAACATCACCCCTTCAGGTAGGGGTGGCGGAGAGCCTGTAAGGGCATATATTTTGGCTCGTGAAGGAAATTATCCTATGGAAGAGACTTTTGCAGCAGTTGTGGCTGATAGGGCTTTGGATACTTTTCCATTTGTATTTTTAGCTATTTTAACTATTATTGGAATGACTATGTATTTTGATTTTTCACCAGCTTTGCTATTATTGATGGTCGTTGCCGTAATAGCTATTGTAATAATTTTAATTTTAGTTATTTACATGTCTATCAATCCTAGTTTTGGTAAAAGGGTTGATGGATGGATTATTGGTATTGTTAGAAGATTTTACAAGAAAAATTCTGAAGAATTTGAAGAAAAAATCCATGGTGTAATTAAAGGTTTTCAGGATACAATGAATATGGTAATCCATAATAAGAAGGTATTATATTATGCTCTCCCATTATCTTTTATAATTTGGATATTTGAAATTTTAAGGGTATATTTGGTATTTTTAGCATTTGGGGCTGATGTTAATCTTGTTGTTATTGGTGAAGTATTTATTTTGGCTTCTCTTGCAGGTATGATTCCTCTTCTTCCGGGGGGTCTTGGAGCAGTTGATGGTATAATGATTATATTTTATACTGCTGCAGGTATTACTGCATCTATTTCAGCTGGTGCCACTGTTATTGAAAGGTTAATTTCATTTTGGATGGCTACTATTCTTGGATTAGTTATTTTACCTTATTATGGTTCTTCAGTTTTAGATAAAATATCTTTCGGTTCGGATACAGAAGAGATATCTGATGAACTTGAAAATGACTAAATAGAAAACTTTATTTTATTATTCTTTAATATTTTAGTATAGCAAAAAAAATATTTTTTGCACTATATAATTTTGGTGAAATTATGGAAATTAACGGTGTAAATATTAAAGAAACTTATGCAGAAGGTTTCGGAATTAAAGTAACTAGAATTTTAGTTACTGCAGCAACTGAAGAATTAGCAAAAATCGCAGCAACTGAAGCTACTGGTTACGGAACCTCAGTTATTGGATGTCCTGCAGAAGCTGGTATCGATTGTTTTGTACCTGCTGACAACACTCCTGATGGAAGACCTGGTTATGTAATTATGATTTGTCACGCTAGTAAAAAAGCACTTGATCATGAATTAATGGAAAGAATCGGTATGTGTATTTTAACATCTCCAACTGCAGCTGCTTTTAACTGCCTTGAATCAGAAGAAGTCTTAAAAACCGGTGCTAAATTAAAATTCTTCGGTGACGGATTTGAAAAAGAATTAGAAATTGCTGGTAAAAAAATTCATTCAATCCCAATCATGTCTGGTGATTTCTTAGTTGAATCCACATTCGGATTCAAAGATGGTGTAGCTGGAGGAAACTTCTTCATTTTAGCAAAAGACCAAATGACTGGTGTTAAAGCAGCTCAATTGGCTGTAGCAGCAATTTCAAATGTTGAAGGAGTAATTACTCCATTCCCTGGTGGTATGGTTGCATCTGGTTCTAAAGTAGGATCCAACAAATATGCATTCTTACCTGCATCCACTAATGAAAAAATGTGTGTAACCTTAAAAGGTGAAGTAGATTCCAACATTAGGGACGATGCTGACGGTGTATTTGAAATCGTTATTGATGGTGTAGACGAAGAATCTGTTAAAGCAGCAATGAAAGCTGGTATTCAAGCAGCTTGTGCTGTTGACGGCGTAATTGAAATTGACGCAGGTAACTTTGAAGGTAAATTAGGTTCTTACATCCTCAATTTACATGATTTATTCTAGAGAGATTAACTCTCTACTCTTTTCTTTTTTTAGTTATTTCCATTATCTCTTTATTAGTTAGATTTTTACCTAATATTGTTTCATGTTTTTCCAATTCTTTGATTAATTTGTCAAAAGTGGCATGGTCCGGTCCGGATATTAGGTGTGAATGAATATTATTAACAGTATTATACAAATTATCCAGAGCGTTTTTAGCATCCTTGTTTTTTCTTAGATAATTGGCATATTTTTTTCCATCATCAAGATTCATTGTGTTGATTTCACGACTTAAAGGTGTTTCAATTCCTGGAATGTGGTAATCGATGTTTTCTAAATTACAGTTAAATTTTGCAATAGTTTTAAATTCATCAAAAATTTCATCTGAAGAGTGCTGGACTGTTAATCTTAGGATATGTGGTTTTGCTGATTCGAAGTATAAATCTTTTCCACCGATGACTTCTGGGGACACGATTTTATCGGCTCCTGCTTTTTTAAGACGGGAAATATTTTCTATTTTACTTGCCCTTGATACAATCCATGCATCAGGATTTGTTTCTCTTATGGTTAATACGATGAATAAGTTAGTAACATCATCACCGGTACTTATAATGACGCTTCTACATTTATCATTTATTGCTTTAGATATCAAATTATTCTCTGTTGCATCTTTATTAATTACAACAACATTTTCATCTTCCACTAAATCTTCTGTTGCTTCTGTGTCTTTATCAAAAATAATTACGCTCTGTTTTCGCTTGTTTAGTTCTTGAAAAACAACTTTTCCAACTCTTCCATAACCACAAAGGATATAATAATCATCCATACGTCCAATTTTTCTCATTTTTCTTGCTCCTTTAGAATATTCGCTCATACGCTCTTGAAAATTGGTTAATATAATATTAAATACATAAGCAAGCAAAGCAACTCCACTTAACGCAAGTGTTGTTGCAAAAATTTTTTGAATTCCTGTTGTAGGTATATAATCCCCATAACCTACCGTTGCCATTGTACTGACAGAATAGTAAATGGAATCAACTAAATTCAATCCCATAATGAAATGTGATCCTATAATTCCATAGGCAAATAAAAGTACAATCAGGATTATGCCGCTTGTAACGTATTTTGTAGGCAATTTTGTCAAAAATTTATATATAATTTTTCTCATGAATTTTTTCCTTAAATTAGATATGTATATTTATTATGATATTATTAAATTAAGTTAATGGTGATTTAATGGACCCAATAGATATGATGGTTACTGATGCAAATTGTGAATACTTAGGTTTATCAAGATTATGTTTAATGGAAGCTGCTGGAAAATCATTAGGTGAAGAAGTGGCTAAGATAGCTGTTTTTTCATTTGCAAAACCTGTAAATGTAGTAATGTTTACAGGTTCCGGAGGAAATGGTGGAGATGCTTTTGTAGCTGCCCGTTACTTGCTTAACAGAGGGTATGATGTTGAAATTTATATGTTGAAAAATAACATTCATTCTGCTGAGGCAAAAACCAATCTTGATGTTTTGTTAAATATGAAACCAAGATTATCCAGATTAACAATTCATGATTTAACAAATATTGGTGATTTTCAATTGGCTGAAGATGAAAATTTCATCATCGTTGATGGCATTCTCGGAACGGGAATTAAAGGAAATCTTCAGGAAAACATTAAAAAAGCTATTGAAGTCATTAATGCATCAAATGGCCTTAAAATAAGTATAGATGTTCCATCAGGGATGGATCCGTTAACGGGAAGTATTGATGATATTGCAGTTTTGCCGGATTATACAATAAGTTTCCATAAAATCAAAACTGGCGTAAGGGATGCTGATGAAGAGCTTGTTGGGGGTCTTGTAACTGCGGATATTGGAATACCTTTGGAAGCTGAATATTTTGTTAATTATGGGGACTTTTTAAGGCTTAAAAATAGGTCAGAATCATCACATAAAGGAAATAATGGGTCTGTATTAATTATTGGTGGAAGCAAAGACTACCATGGAGCACCGGCTATTTCAGGTATGGCTGCTTTTGGTGTTGGTGTTGATTTGGTTTATGTTGCTACTCCTGAAAGTGCAGCAATTCCGGTAAAATCCGCATCTGCTGATTTGATAGTAAAATCACTTGAAGGAGATTATTTGAATTTAAATCATTTGGGTGAAATATTGGAATTGGCGGAAAAAGTTGATGCCGTATTGATAGGTCCAGGCTCAAGCATCAATAATGAAACATCTAAATTATTCAATGTGCTGGTTACTAAGATTAAAAAGCCTATTGTTTTGGATGCCGATGCCTTGAAACAGGTGGATATTTCACTAATTAAAAATAAGGATAAAATTGTATTAACTCCCCATTTGGCAGAATTTAATAAGTTTTTCAATAAAAATTTAAAATTTGATTTGGATAGTTACGATTTTAATAAAGTGGATGAAAACATCACTCAATTTCAACAGGTTACAAAATCAATCAACGGAACTGTGGTTGTTAAGGGTAAAAATGATTTGATTTTATCTGGTTCTAAATTTAGAATCAATCGTACAGGCAATGCCGGAATGACTGTTGGAGGAACTGGTGATGCTCTTGCAGGTATCATCACAGCTTTATTATCGCAGGGATTAAATCCGTTTGATAGTGCATGTTTGGGAGTATTTATTAATGGTCTGGCTGGAGACAGGGCTTGTGAAATTTATGGCAATGGATTTTCAGCCACTAATTTGGTTTCATTTATCGGTAATGTGATTAAAGATGGATTATGTTAAAGGAATTTTTAAAAAAAGGCCTAATCGTTTTATAGCGGAAGTAGAAGTTGATGGAAATATTGAAATAGCTCATGTACCTAATACTGGTCGTTGTAAGGAATTATTGGTTGAAGATGCTACAGTTTGGCTTAAACCGTCAGATAATCCAAATAGAAAAACTAAATTCAGCCTTCACTTTGTTGAGAATCGCGGACACCTGGTATCAATATACTCTCAGGAAGCCAATAGCATTGTTTATGATGCAATAATTAATGGCCAAATAGAAGAACTTTCTGGTTATGATTATCATCAAAGAGAAAAAACAATCGATAATTCAAGAATAGATATATACTTGGCCAATGAAGTTGATGATTGTTGTGGAATGACCTTTCTGGAAGACCCTTGTTTTGTTGAAGTTAAAGGCGTTACATTGGTTGTTGGCAAGGAAGCAAGATTTCCCGATGCACCAACAGAGAGAGGAACAAAACATTTGAAAGAATTGATTAAATTAAAAAAAGAAGGTTTTAGGACTGTTGTATTCTTTTTAGTTCAACATCCATTAGGTGAATCTTTCAGGCCTAATTGGGAAAATGACCCGTTATTTTCTCAAACGCTTAATGAGGCTCATGAAAATGGTGTTGAAATATTGGTTTATAAATGCGATAATTCGTTGGAAGGAATCCGATTAATTCCGCAACTCATGAATTTTGATTTGTCACAGCTATAATCTTAATCTTAAAATTTCTTTCAGTTCTTCATTTGTCATTTCGGTAATGAAAGTTTCATCAGTACTGATGGCTTTACTTGCCAAATCTGTTTTATTTTTAATTATCTGGTCTATATTTTCTTCTAGAGTACCTTTTGTAATAAATCTGTATACCATAACATCATTTTCTTGACCGATACGGTGAACCCTGTCAGTTGCCTGGTTTTCAATAGCCGGATTCCACCATAAATCGTAATGAATAACATTTTGAGCAGCTGTCAAATTCAAACCCGTACCTCCAGTTTTCAATGTAGCCACTAATATTTTGTAATCGGGATTTTCTTGAAATGTATCGATGACATCGCTTTTTTCTCTGCGTGATTGAGATCCGTGCAGGAATAATACATCAGTTTTTAGTTTCTTCGGAACTAGTTTTTGAATTATTTTTCCCATTTCAACATATTGGGTGAATATAAGCACTTTTTCATCAGCACTTAATATATTTTCTAGAATATCAATTAAGAGTTCCATTTTTCCTGATTCTTTAATTTTGGGATTATCATTTTTTAAAAATTGTGCCGGATGATTGCAGGTTTGTTTTAGTGATGTTAATATTTTTAAAATAGTTGCTCTTCTTTCAATACCTTCTTTATATGAAAGGTCTTCAAATATTCCATCCACTATTGCATTATATAATTTTATTTGCTTTTTGCTGAGGCCGCAATAGATGTCATTAACGACTTTTTCGGGAAGTTCCTTTTTAATGTCTTCATCTGTTTTTAGTCTTCTTAATACAAAAGGTTTGGCCATTGTTTTAAGCTTTTCCAAAACACTTTCGTCTCCTAATCTTTCAATTGGAGTAATAAAATTTGTTTTAAACTCACTAAGTGTTGATAAATAACCTTTATTTACAAAATCAAAAATTGACCAGTAATCCGTTAGTTTATTCTCAATAGGTGTACCTGTTAATGCAATTTTATTAAATGCATCAACACTTTTGATGGCTTTTGTTTGTTGTGTGGAGGGATTTTTGATATTTTGTGCTTCATCTATAACACATATGAGCCATTTTCTATCTAAAAACATTTCTAAATCAAGTCTGACCACACTATATGATGTTAATATTATGTCGTAGTCATCTATGGGAAAAATTCTGTTTGAGCCATGATAAATGTAATATGATAGTTCCGGAGTGAATTTGTTAATTTCCTGCTCCCAATTTGAAATTAATGTTGGTGGAACAATTATTAATGTGGGTTCTGTTTCCAGAAGATTTTTTTCTTTAAAATAAAGAATGGTTGTTAAAACTTGAATTGTTTTTCCTAAACCCATATCGTCGGCAAGTATGCTTCCAAATCCATTTTTAATGTTTTGGACTAACCATGAATAACCTATTTTTTGATAAGGTCTTAATTCACCAGTTAATGATTTAGGAACATTGTAAATTTCTGATTTGTTAGCTAAATCTTTTAATTTTTTCTTTTTTGCAGATTTGGAATTCATATATTCGCCTATGTCTTAAATATTAAATCCTGATTTTTGATAATGTTTCACCAATTGCATCATTAATGACTAAACTGGCTATATTGTCGTAAGGAGTTTCGCTTTTGTTAATTAAAACTAAATTTTTTCCGTTGAAATAGTTGATTAAACCTGCTGCAGGATACACAACAAGGGATGTTCCCCCAATAATTAATGTTTCCGCATTGGAAATGTAATCAACTGCAAAACTCAATATTGCATTGTTTAATGGCTCTTCATAAAGGACTACGTCAGGTTTTATGATTCCTCCACATTCACATCTTGGAATGCCTTGTGAATTTAAAATATAATCCAAGTCATAGCTTTTATTACATATTTGACAATAATTTCTGTGAACGCTTCCATGTAGCTCTAAAACATTTTTAGAACCTGCACTTTGATGGAGTCCGTCAATATTTTGTGTAATAACGGCTTTTAATTTTCCTTCTTTTTCAAGCTCGGCCAGTTTATAATGTGCGGGATTGGGTTTTGCATCCTTAAAAATAAGATTTTCTTTGTAAAACTCAAAAAACTCTTCTGTATGTTTAAAATAATATGTATGTGATACCAATTCTTCTGGAGTTTTTGAATATATTCCATCGGCACTTCTAAAATCTGGAATGCCACTTTCTGTTGATACACCGGCTCCTCCAAAAAATACAATATTTTCGGATGAGTCAATTATTTCCTGTAACTGCTCAATTTTTGTCATATGTTTATATTATTTTTAAATAGTTGATTATAAACTTTTAAATATTTTATATTACAAATATGTAATTGTGAATATCTTGTGAGTAGAGATTATGGAAAGTGAAAACAGTAATTCTAACTTGGACTGGATGATTCACTGGTCATTAGCCGGACACCATCCTAGAAACACCCAAATAAAATTAATCAATAAAATAAATTTTGCAATCGGCGAAGGATATAAAAATATTATTCTGGAAGCAGGAACTGGTATAGGT
The DNA here is from genome assembly GCF_045646045.1 of Methanobrevibacter sp. GTDB lineage: Archaea > Methanobacteriota > Methanobacteria > Methanobacteriales > Methanobacteriaceae > Methanocatella. The sequence continues at coordinate 32,453 of NZ_JAZRJY010000139.1, forward strand.
AAATCAGCTATTGCTACAACTCTTGCCAATATGTATGAGGATTCATATATCTTAACCATGACCAAACAGCTTCAAGAACAATATCTGGATGATTTTGGCAATATGCTGGTTGAAATTAAAGGAAAAGGAAATTATAAATGTAATTATAAAGGAACATGTGATTTTTGTATAAAATCTGAGTATAATATTGCTAAATGTAGTGATTGTGATTATTTAATTGCTTTTAGAAAAGCTAAAAAATCAAAAAATGTTATTACAAACTATGATTTTATGTATAGGGTTGGTGTAGACAATCAAATGCTTGATCCCCGTCAATTGTTGATTCTGGATGAGGCCCACAATCTTGAACGTAAGATGTTAATGCTATCTTCCCATGAGCTTAATCGGGAGTATATTTCTACAAAATTTGGTATAGATATATTTGAAGCATTAATGAAAGGAGAAAAATCATATCATCATATAAAAAGTAATTCTGAGTACTGGATTGAAGTATGTAAAGAATTAATGAAAGCATGTGGTGAAAATATTGAAAAAATAGAAGGAACAGGTAAGGATGTTCAGGTTACTTTAGATGAATTTGAAAGCAACCCTTCGAAATATTCTAATGTTGATTATGTTGAAAAGCAAATTTTGGAAAGTGATTTAAAAGAATTTAATTCTATACGATTGGGTTTGGAAAGCGGTGATTTGATTATTGACGTGCCTGAATTAAAACTAATTAAAGATAATAAAATGGACATTTTTGCTGAATTTAAACCATATTCCGTTTCAGATGCTACTCAAAATCTATTAAGCTTTGGTGAAACGAGAATATTTTTAACGGGTACTTTGGGAGATATGAAAAAATTCTGTCAATGGAATAATATTAATCCGGATAACACTTACTATATCTATGAAAAAAGTCCTTTTGAGGTTTCAAATAGGCCGATTTATATAGATTTTGTTGGAAATATGAGTGGTTCGAGAAGAAATGTTCCCAACTGGAAAAATAAACGAGCTATTTTAAAAATTAAAGAATTAATTGATAAATATCCTAATCAAAAAGGTGTAATTCATACATCGAGTAATGAACAGGCATTTTGGATTATGGATAATTTAAAGGAATATAAATTATTATTTGTTGGTGGTGAATCTAGAAATGAAGTTTTAAAAGAATTTAATGAACGTGATGGTGGTGTAATTCTTATTGGAGCTTCTATAAAAGATGGTGTTGATTTAAAAGGGGATTTGTGTAGATTCCAGATTATTTTTAAGGTTCCATATCCTCAGTTAAATGAACAAGTAAAATTTCGTAAATCATTAGATCCTTCATGGTATTATTATCAGGCAGTAATGGCGATAATGCAGGCGTATGGTAGAGGTATTAGGGATAAAGAAGATTATTGTGATATGTATATTATAGATTCTAATTTTAAAAGATTATTTGATTTTAATTATAATTTTTTCAATGAATATTTCATTGAAGCTTTAAAAAAATAAGTAGGGATAGCTAAAAAGCTATCTGTTTAATTTTTGGTAGTTTGCAGCTTGCAAACCGTGGTATTTAATCATACCTTCAACTTCTCTTTGGTCAGTTTCTTTATCTTCGAATGTGATTTGTTCGATACTGTGTAAGCTGAAAGGTGATTTTCTGATTAATGGTTGGATTGATCCTTTAAAGAGTTTCATTGTAACTTCACCACTAACTCTTTGTTGCATGTTGTCAATAGCTTGGTCTAAATCTTCTCTTAAAGGTTCTTGCCATAATGCTCTGTATACTAAATCAGCATAAAGTGTAGACATGTATTCTGCAAATCTTAATTCATCAGTAGTTAAAACAAGTTCTTCCAATGCTTGGTGAGCTGCAATTAATAATTTGGCTCCCGGAACTTCGTAATTTTCCCTACTTTTAAGACCAATCATTCTGTTTTCGATTGTGTCTACTCTTCCAATACCATTATCTCCAGCAATTTTATTAGCTTTTTCGATTAATTCAATTAATGGCATCATTTCGCCGTCAATAGCTACAGGGATACCTTCTTCAAATTCAATAGTGACTTTTTGAGGTTCATCATTTGCTTCTTCCCATGATTTTGTCCATTCGTAAATGTCTTCAGGAGGTTCGTTTGCAGGGTCTTCTAAGTTTCCTCCTTCGATTGATCTTCCCCAAATGTTTTCGTCAATACTGTAAATTTTATCGTAGTTTAATTTAATGCCTTTTTCTTCAGCATATGCTTGTTCTTCAGTTCTTGTTAAATTTAATTCTCTGATTGGAGCGATAACATCCAAATCAGACATTGCGAGAATCACTGCTTCAAATCTAAATTGGTCATTTCCTTTTCCGGTACATCCGTGTGCAATTGCAGTTGCTCCTTCTTTTTCAGCCACTTCAATTATTTTTTGTGCGATTAATGGTCTTGCAAGTGCAGTACTTAATGGATATCCTTCATATTCAGCATTTGCTTTTATTCCTCTTGCAACATATTCGTTTGCAAATTCTTCTTTAGCATCAATTGTGTAGTGTTTTCCAGGACCTATTTTAGCAGCCATATTTTCTGCTTTTTTCATTTCTTCTTCGCCTTGGCCTACATCTACACAGGCAGTAATAACTTCCACATCATATTTTTCTTCTAATAATTTTACACATACAGAGGTATCTAATCCACCACTGAATGCTAAGACTACTTTGTCCATCAATAATCACCATAATTTATTTTTATAAAAAAATGAATATCCATTAATAAATATGTTTTTAATAGTATATAATTATTAATGCGAACTGTTTAAAAATAGTTTTTTTTGTAGAAGTGTTCTCTTAATTGGGGCTTATAATTGAGGTTGAAAAGTTATACGGGTTTTGAAAAATAATTTCCCAATTAAGAGAAAGTGTTAATGAGTTCATCTTACACTTCTATAAAATTAATTTGTTGTTATAGTATATAAAGTTTAGGTATTCCTAAATTTTGACTCTTAAATTTTTCTCTTCAACAAAATCTATTAAACGTTCGTAGGTTGAATTTGATTTTAAAGTGTTACTATTTCCTATAATAATTAATTTTCTCTTGGCTCTAGTAATTGCCACATTTAATCTTCTTAAATCTTTTAAAAAACCAATTTGACCATAATCATTGCTTCTAACAGTTGATATGATAATGATTTCTTTTTCACGACCTTGAAAACCGTCTACTGTTTTTACTTCAATATCGGTCTTTTCGGATATTAATTTAACCTGGTCAGCATATGGGCTGATTATTCCAATATCTTTTTCGTCTACTCCTGCTTTCATATAATCTCCAGCAACTTTAAGGGCAATTCTTGCTTCTAAATGATTGACAATTGATTTTGAATCTTTAAGATGCTTTTCATGGTTTTTTTCCAAATCACAAGTATCTATAAACAGTATTGCATCATCATCTTCAACATCTGAAATGTCTTTTAAAGTAATGTTGTTTACGCTTGAATCGCTTTTCAGATTATTGTTGTAGAATTCGGAATTTGGAAATTCCATTAAAACTTTATTCATCCGATATTGCACATTCAATAGCTGTGATTTATGGGGATATTTATCGATTAATGATTCAAATAATGTGTCCTGTAAATCATAGGCCCTATCACTGATTATTGTTGGGGGTAGTTGTTTGTGGTCTCCTGCAAGAATAAATCTGCGGGCTTTAGCTATTGGAATCAAAACACTTGGAATTGTTGCCTGTGATGCTTCATCAACTATGACAACATCAAATTTTGTCTCAGAAATGCTGTCAAGAGCTGCTGATGAGTTTGTGGATAAAATGACATCGCTTGTTTCAATAATGTCTTTAATCATTTTATTTTCAATTCTTTTTATTTCATCATGCATTTCATCAATTTCCAAATTATAATCAAGCCAGTTTGCCATTGATTTCATTTTATCAGCACTTATTCCACGGCCTCCTTTTCCTTTGGAGGCATTATATAAAATATCGTGGTCTGAAAATCCCCTTCTATATTGGGGTGTCGGTTTTGTAAAACTGCTTCTTTTTTCAATCAATTTATCGATTTTTTTATGAATTCTTTTGATTTTATCATTTAAAGAATGTTTTTCAACTTTATATGCTAAAGTATATGTAATATTGTCTTTTGATACTCTCTGTGGGTGGCCTAATCGGGTAATTTTTAATTTTTTATTTAAGACCAGTCTCTCAACAATATTGTCGACTGCCGCATTACTTTCGGCGGTTGCTAAAACCTTTCTATTCTGTCTGACCTCTTGGGATATTAACTCAACCAGCGTTCTGGTTTTTCCTGTTCCAAAAGGACCATGTATTAAAAAGAAATTCTGTGTTGTCAGGCTATTTTTAACGGCTAATTTTTGAGATTTATTTAATGATTGGTCAATATAGTCAATATAAATGTTATCTTTATTTGGCTGGGGATCTCTTTTATTTAAAGAATATTCTAATGCATTTTTACCTTTAAGACTTAAATGTTTTAAATTATCTTCCATTCTCCTGAAAGTAATGTCATTTGCATATAAATCAAGTCTAACTTTTTTCTTCAGAGCCCATTTTGGAACTCTACTGTCAAAAGCAACTTTAATAAATCTGGCTCCTTTTTCTGTTACCGTTCCGGTCAAATCACTTCTCAATGGATTTCCAGTACTTACTAATATCATATCTCCAACACTTATTTCCGTGTCTATGATTTCTGATCTTCCAAACTGGACAATATTTAATCCCAATTCTTTTCCCAAATATTTTCCTTTAACTTTATTAATGGCTCTTCCCAGTTCTTCCCTTTTTTGTCCGGACATATTTTCTATTTCTGAAACCATTAATTCTATTTCAGCTTCTCGCTCATAATTGATTAATTTTATAAGTTTTTTAATATACTTTTTCAATTTTATCCCCGCAAATAAAAATATTAAATAAGACTTTGATTTAATTAATAAATATGGATTTCGATATGCTAGATGATTTTGAAAATGTGGAAATGAGTTATGTTTCTTTTTTATCCCGAGGATATATTGCAAAAAACAAACACATCTTTGAAAAAATTAAATTAACATCATTTACTAAATTTGTTTTGGAATCTTGTATTTATGGAACTCCAATTTTTAAAATAGGGAATTCCGGTAACAGATTACTTATTTTATCCGGAATTCATGGAAATGAATTACCTCCTCAATTAGCTAATTTGGAATTATTGAATGAATTAATGGGTAAAGACTTGAACAATACGATTTATTTTATTCCATTCGCCAGTCCAAAATCAACAATGAACAATGAAAGAACATTCAATGAACTAGATTTAAACAGAGCTGCACATATTAACAATTCTTTAAGTAATATGATTATTCAGGCAGTGGAGGATTTAAAAATTGATGCTGTAGCTGATTTTCACTCAACAGCATATAATAGTAATCCAGGTTTTGAGTCTGTATTTTCCTCAAGTAATCCTTCTCCTGAAAGTGTTTTGATAGCACGGTATATGTCAGATGATGTCGGCAGTGAAATTATTTGCTGTGATGTAGCAGGTTTAAATTATAATGGTGCTGTGGAGGATGTATGCAATTTAAGAGGAATCCCTGCCATTACATGTGAAGTTGTATCTCCTTTTGCTTCTATAGGCAAAGGAAGTTTTGAAAAATCATTGGAGCAGATGAAATCTTTTTTAGATTATTTCGGCATGTAGTTGAAATATTTCATTTACCTTTTTTGAGTTTTTTTAGATGTTTTTCCATTATATTATTATTAAAACTTAAATAATATTTTTCTATAAACTATTAAGTGTAGGTGATTTATTATGGATTATGGAAAAGTACTTGGAATAATATTCATAATATTGGGTATACTTTTTATAGTCTATCCATTCTATAGTGCAACCGCAGTATCATGGATTGCGGGTATATGTTTAATTGTATTTGGTTTTGCTTCCATTATTAGTGGATTTTCCGTATGGAGCATGATGGCCCATGTTTCAATAATTAATATTCTGCTGGGAATACTCGCAATGCTTTTAGGATTCTTATTTATTTATCAAATTGATGCTTTATCTTTCCTTCTTGCATATCAATTTTTCTTAATTGCTTTTGTAATGGTACTTTTCGGTATTTTTGGTATTTTTTCTGGACCGGACGTATTATCAAAAGTTGCTTCAGCATTGATTTTTATTTTAGGTATACTAACTGTGATTTTAGCCTTTTATTCAATCGCACAGCCTTTATATGCAGCAATTTTTGTCGGAATATGTCTAATTCTTGAAGGTATAGTCTTTTTCGTATCCGGTAATGCTATTGAAAGTTAATTGTTTAAGTGATATGTATGGATAAAGAAACAAAGCAGCGTTTGCATGAAATTAGAGATGCCTTAAAAAAATATGGCTTCGATAAAATTTTAGGTCAAACTGCAAAAAGTAAATTACGCTCAAGAGATGAGGAAGTAGAAAATAATATTTTATTGGATGATGATGTTCCTGTAAAATTAAGATTAATGCTTCAGGAATTGGGAACTACATTTATCAAATTAGGGCAGCTGTTAAGTACCCGGCCGGATATTGTAGGGGATAAAATTGCAGATGAACTGGCTAACTTGCAGGATGACAATCCTGCTATAAGCTATGATCAGGTTAAAGCAATAGTTGAAAGAGAACTTAACGGTAATATTGATGAATTATTTGAAGATTTTTCAAAACAACATTTGGCAACAGCTTCTATAGGACAAGTTCATGAAGCTAAGTTAATTACTGGTGAACGTGTTGCAGTTAAAATTCAAAAAGAAGGAATTACTGATAAAATCGACCTTGATTTAAGGATAATGAAATATGTTGCTAATCGTGCTGATAGATGGAATGCCGATCTTAGAAAATTAAACTTGCCGGGAATAATGGATGAATTTGACCGGACTATTCACAAAGAAATAGATTATAATAATGAATTCATGAATATGCAACGTATTGGATTGAATTTTGCTGAAAATCCGTACATTCATATCCCTACTACTTATCCTGAATATTGTACATCTAAAGTTTTAACAATGGAATTCATAGATGGTGCAAAATTAAATGATGTATATGAAAGTACAGGCGATGAGTACGATAAGAAATTTTTAGCAAAAAGTATTCTTGATTCCTATCTTCAACAACTGTTCATTGATGGATTTTTCCATGGGGACCCTCATCCTGGTAATATAATGATTTTAGAAAATAATGTTGTATGTTATCTTGATTTAGGTATGATGGGAGTCTTTGATGAAGAATTTAAAAAGAATCTATCTGAATTAATGGTTTTATTCGTAGACCAGGACATTGACGGATTAATAAATCAATTAATGTATATGGATATCCTTGATTATGATATTGATACAAGAACTCTGAAAAGGGACTTAAACGATTTATTCGGAAGATACTTTGGTGTAGAACTCAATCGTTTCAATGGAGTTTTAGAAGAGCTGCTTAATCTCATGCAGGATTATGGAGTTATTCTTCCAAATGAATTTGTCACAATGGCAAGGGGTCTATCAATGATTGAAGCTATTGCGCAGAATCTTGATCCGGAAATTGATGTTTTCGCTTCAATTAAACCGGTTGCCAAACAAATTGCCAGACAAAGAATGGATCCTAGAAAGTATCTAAAAAGCAAAAAAAGCAACATAATCTTATATGAACACATGCTTCATGCTTTACCAAAAATTCTTACAAGGCTTGTTCACAAGGTTGATAATGAAGAATTGCAATTCAGATTGGAAGTTGACATTACAGATAAGGTTACAATCATTGCATTAGTGTCTGCTCTTATAATTGGTTCTTCAGTTGTTTCATTTGGACCAAGGGCATTTGACATGCCAGTTATTTCTTTAATTGGTTATATATTGGCCATAATTTTAAGTATTATTGGTATTAGGAAGTTTGTATTAAAATAAATCTAAAAAAGAGGAATTAATTTTCCTCAAAAATTATTTTTTTTCTAAAATCACACATTCTTATTTTCTTTAAATGAAACATTAGTAAAATTAGGTTTCATTATCCATATATTCACAAATTATATAAATTCTCATTTAATAATTATTAATTGTTTAGAATAATTTTTGAATTATTTACTATTTTGATTTTAAATTAAAAATCTTATTTGGAGAGGGTTGTGTGAAAAAAACAAAAATTATAAGCACCATTGGTCCGGCATCGGATTCTGTAGAAACTATGAAAGAAATGGTTAACAAAGGTATGGATTGTGCGCGTATTAATCTTAGTCATGCTACAGAAGAGAATATATTGAAGATATTGAGTGTTGTTCAAAAAGTACGAATAGCATGTGATGTTCCTATAGCTATTATGTATGATACCAAGGGGCCTGAGTTCAGATCATTAACATTTGAGGACGGAGGCATAACTCTACAAAAAGATGATACAATTAAAATGAGTAAAAATTGTCCAATTGGTAATAAAGAAGAATTTGGAGTTAATCACAATAATGCAATTGATTTCATTGAAATTGGGGACAAAGTACTTGTAGATAATGCTTTACTTGAATTCGATGTTATTGATAAGAAAGATGATTTTGTTGTATTAAAAGCCTTGGATGATGGAAAAATTCAGGATCACAAATCAATTAATGTTCCTGGTGTTAATTTAAGATTAAATTTCATGAGTGATGTAGATAAAAAGGATATTACTTTTGCAGCACAGCATTCCTGTGATTATTTGGCATTGTCATTTGTAAATAAAAAAGAGAATGTAATAGAAGCCCGTAAAATAATTGAGGAAGCCGGAGGGGATTGCCTTATTATTTCAAAAATCGAAAGTCACCAGGGCATTGAAAATATAGATGAAATAATTGAAGAATCTGACGGTATTATGATAGCTAGGGGTGATTTGGGTGTAGATGTTCCAATGGAAGAGTTACCAATGCTTCAAAAGGAAATTATTACAAAATGTCGCCAGAAAGGCAAGTTTGCTATTGTTGCCACTGAAATGCTGGCTTCCATGTATGAAAGTCCTAGACCTACAAGAGCGGAGGTTTCGGATGTGGCTAATGCAATATTGGACGGAACTGACTGTGTGATGTTGTCCGGAGAGACTACTATTGGAAAGTATCCCATAGATGCAGTTGAAACAATGGGTAAGATATGTGAATATGTAGAATCCACCATTGATTATACAAAACACGTTGCCTACAAAGGAAACGTTGGCATTAGTGATACCATTTCTAAATTGGTTAGGGATGCCGTCGAATATGCGGACATTAAATTGATTGTTACACCTACTATGTCTGGTTTTACTGCTCGAAAAATTAGTAATTTAAGACCAAACTCTATAATCTTGGCCTGTTGTCCGTCTTATCGTATTGCAGATAAAGTAATTTTAAATTTTGGTGTTAAACCGGTAATTACTGATGTATATGAAAGCACTGATAAAATGGTTGAAAATGCAAGAAAAATGGCTAAACAAGAATTTAATCTAAAAGATGGGGATTTAATAGCAGTTACTGGAGGATTTCCATTAGGTGAATCAAAACGAACTAATTATTTAAGAATTATTGAAATATGATTATCAAATGTCAATATAATGCATTATTCATATTTTAATGGCCTGTATATTTCTGCAAATACTCTTCAAATGCTACCACTATTTACTTATTAAATATATTTAATATATTTGAATAAGGTGATAATGTTGTCCTCTTATAAAGGCCATTCTCTATTTGCATTAATATTAGCACTGATGTTTTCATTTAATCCTCTAATAATTGCCTTGGTTATTATTGGTGCAAATATTCCTGATTTTGATCACAAATTCAGAAAAGAGCATGTCTATAAGTTGATAATTTTGGGATTATTGATTTTTATATCATTATATATCCTAAATCTACCTTACTATATTGGTTTAATTATAGTATTTCTAGGTTTAACCTTTTATTTTTCAGAGCACAGAAGTTTTACACATTCTATCCCTGGAATAATAATTTTGGCTTCGGCTACTGCATTAATCTTAATATGGGCTTGGCAATTAATTGTCAATGTAACTGTCCTTTCAAATAACTACTTAATTGCCATATTGATTGCTCTTTTAAGTTTTTTATTCTTAAATAAAAGGTTATTGCCTATTTTTATTCCATTATTTTTTATCTCAGTAGTGATTTTACAAACATTTGAAATAACTTATATTCAAATTGTATTATCACTATTTTTAGGATTGTTTTCACATGTTGTGCTTGATGCAACAACGCCTGCAGGAGTTAAATTATTTGCTCCAATATCATCTAAAGAGTATTATAAGAATTTTGCGATTGCTTCAATATTTATTTTAATAATATTGGCTTTAATTTGCCGTGCACCATTTTTATTTTCGATTTTTGAAAATTTTATTAGATATTAATATATTTTGCAGGTAAAAAACAGACCGGATTTTTTAACCCATAAAACAAATTTGGACACGATGTATAAAATAGGCAATTCTATTAATGGACCTATTACAAGAGCAATAGCTATTAATTCTCTGCCGGGAAATGAGTTGATTGCAATTGCAAGAGCTAATGGTGAATTGCGTGCCAATGTCGTCATTGTTAAACTGGCATACTCTTCATATGTAAAGTTAATTTTTTCACTTAATAATAAATCTATAATCGTATTTATTGCAAAAAAGATTATTAATGGGATAAATATTGTTAAAACTGAATTTAAGTTTTTAAACAGTAAATTTCCTTCGCTATTGAATATTGCAAACACTGCCAGAGCTAAAAAAACAATCTGATATTTTGAGAAAAAACTGCTTAATTTTTCTTCCAAATCATTATTTAATATTAATTTTGTAATTTGGGCCAATACAAATGGTATTACAATAACAAGTAACAATGAATATCCAAGATCAGTATAATTCATTGAATTATTGCTTGAAAAGAAAATTATTAAATATATCGGCAGCAATACAATCTGCAGGATTAAATTAATTGGAAGCAATGATAAACTTAAATTTAAGTCTCCTTTTGCCATTTTGGTAAATACTAAATACCAGTCAGTACATGGAGTTAATATTAACATAAAAAATCCAATAAAAATGTCGATATTTCCATTTAAAAATAGATTTCCTAAAAAATAACCGAATAATGGTGTCCATATAAAATTGATAATAATGCTTGTTGATGTAAATTTAAGGTTTTTAAAACTTTTTTTCAAGTCTTTAAGAGGTATCTCTAAAAATAATCCGTATAACATTAAGCATAAGAATAAACTAGTTAGATTTCCAATATTGTTTGCAATAAAATCAACATTGCTTAAAATCAATCCTATTGCTATTGCTGTTATCAATATTATTGGTTCTAGCTTTTCTATTATATTCATATAAACACCATTTTTAGGTATGACTAAATTTTTGTTATTTAAATTATATAAAGTTATTTTTTCCAGGTTTTCTAGGATATTATAAAAACTGTTTAATCATATTTGTATTATTAAATATTAAACAAGAATTTATGTTATTATTTTTCTATATTATTCTATATGGTGCGATTTAAAATCCATTTTTAATAATTCTATTAATTTAATAATTTTAAACTTGATTTTACACATATTTTTTTTTAAATTTTTTTTCAAAAGCATACATTTATAATAAATAATCATGATAAATATTACTGTATATTTATTTAGTCAATTTTTTGACTTAAAATTCAATTGAAATGGAGCTTGTTTAATGTTTTTGACTAGAATTGTTTATGGAATTATTTATTTCTTAGACCTTATTTACGAAATTATTAAATCAACAATTGATGTTACATTTAATAAGATTATGAGAAGAGATATTAATCCTGTAGTTATTGATGTCGAAACAGTTTTAGAAAGACCTGTTTCACAGACAATTTTGGCAAATAGTATTTCATTAACTCCAGGAACTTTATCTATAGATTTAGATTCTGAAAATCAAATTATTAAAGTAGCTGCTATTTCTCCAAGAAGTAAAGAGGATATTATTCCTTTTGAACCATATATTAAGAAGATGTTAGAGTAGATTTATTTAAATGACACTTCTTTATATTCAAATTAATTGAGTGGGATATTGATGGACATATTGCTTATTTCAAAATATATTTTAATCATAGCACTCGTCATAATGATGTTTGCTGCTCTAAGGGTAAGTGCTTATAGAACTACCTCAATGGGACTGCTTGGAAGTTCTGTTGTAGTTGTAGCTTTTGCTGTAGCTTTACTTGCTTTTGGTGATTTGTATAATCTCGCTTTTTATAGGGATATATCATTAGCTTTAATATTCTTTGGATTTGTAGGTACTGTTGCTTTTGCTGTTGTTGCTGGGGGCGATAAATGATGGTTGTTGAACTTATACAATCAATCCTCCTATTAATTGCAGCATTTATGGTAATTGTATCTGCTGTTGGTCTTGTAACTCTTTCTAGTAATAGGAAGAATGCTGTTTATGGGAGAATCCATATTGTTGGAATTTTTGATATTGCTTGTATCATTGCAATGATTGGTTTGGGCCAATATCTACTTGCAGGAATATACTTTATTCTAGCACCGTTTACAGCTCATGCAATAGCTAATGCATTCTATAAAAGTGAAGATGTTGAGAATAATGCTGAATTAAATGTTGTTGAAGAAAATGATTCAAATCCGTTTATAGTTAACAAATCCAAGGTTCAGGTATTGGAAGATAAGGATTCTGAAAAACTTAAAGCTGATGATCGTTTCACAATTTCAATGTTAGATATTGAGGAGGAGTAAGATGATAGAATTTATATTAATGATTATAACTATTGTAAGTGCTATTCTTGCTCTTATTCAAAAAGATTTATTAAAAGCAGCAATATTAACTGGATTTTCTGGCGGAGCACTCGCAGTTTTATTCCAAATATTACTTGCACCTGATGTTGCATTAACTCAGGCTATTGTTGGTGCAGCTATTGTTCCGGTATTTATTGCTTTGGCTGTTAAAAAGACACAAAGGAGGGATGCATAATGGCTGAAACTCAACTTGCTATATTATTTACTTCTATTGCTTTGGTTGTCGTTGGTCTTTATGCTGCAATCTTTGTAGATAATATCATTAAAAAAATCATTGGTATTAGCTTTATAGAAGAGGGAGCCAATTTATTCATAGTTGGAATTGGTTATAAAGCTGGAGGTATTGTTCCGATTTTAATGCCAAATATGGATCCTGCATGGTTTGCATCAAATGCTTCCTATCCACTGCCTTATGGTTTAGTACTTACTAGTATAGTAATTGGGGCCAGTACTCTTGCAGTCATGCTTGCTTTGGTAATGGTTCTTTACAGAAAATATGGAACATTAAGTACTAGTGTAATGTTGGCTGACACATCAAAACAGGAGGAATACAATGAATGAATTAATTCCATTGATGGTTATTGTTCCTATGATGGCAGCATTACTTTTAAGTGCTTTTTCAAAATATGATAAACTTATTAGAATTTTAGCATTTGTGGTTGCAATTTGTTTGCCGATAATTCCGATAATATCAAATTACGGTCTACACTTCTTTGGCGGATACGAACCAATGGTAGATAATGTAACGAACATACTTTATCATCCGGCTATTACATATTCATTTGACTTTATGCAGCAATGTTTCATTGCAATGATTGGTCTTTTGACATTTTTAGTAGTCTTTATTTACTTAAGCAAGTATAAAAAAGTTTCAGGACCTTATTTGTTCTTATTGTTCATGGGTACTTCTGCTGCAACAGCATTATTATTGACTGATGATATCTTCCACATGTTTGTGTTCTTTGAAATACTGGCACTTGCACAGGTAGGTATTGTAGCAGCTTCATCAATTGAATATAGTTATGAAATGGCCTTAAAATACATGATTTTAGGTTCTATCGGAAGTCCAATGATGCTTTTAGGAATTGGATTCCTATTGGCTATGACAGGTACTGTTAATGTTACTGACATTGTAGCAATTATACGTGGAGGTCTTTTAAACATTACTTCTCCAGTATTCTTGTTATCTTTAGGTTTAATATTCTTTGGATGGTTATATGCATCTGGTTTACCACCATTCCACACTATTAAATCTGGTATTTACAGTAAAGCAGAACCTCATGCAGCAGCTTTACTTCAATCATTTACTGTTATTTCAATGATTTCAATTGTCATTATAATGTTTAGAATCTACTCATCATTACCGATATTTGAAGTCTTTATAGTATTGTTTTCAGTTATAGCAATGATATTGGGTGTATCAATGGCTTTAACTCAAACAGACTTTAGACGTATGATTGGATTTTTGGCTGTTGGAGAACTTGGTTTTATAGGTTTAGGTATAGGTCTTGGAACTCAATTTGCTTTAACTGCTGGTTTGTTCCAGGCTTTAAATGAAATTGTTATTACTGCATTGTTATTCATCGGATTTGGAGCTATTGTCCATTCCACCAATGAAGTTGATACCCGTAAATTGGGAGGTCTTTTAGCTTATCACCCTAAAGTTGGAATAATGCTATTGATTGGTGGTTTAGCTATGGCTGGTGTACCTCCTTTAAACGGTTTCCAATCTAAATTAATGCTTGTTCAAGCTTCTTTAAGTTGTGGTTATCCTGAATTGTCCATCTTAACTATAATGGTCAGCATTGCTACTTTCGTAGTATTTGTTAAGACATTCTACTCTATGTTTTTAAGACCAAAACCACATGATTTAGAAGTTGCTGATAAAGAGGTTCCAAAAGCAATGGTTTTCACAATGCTAATACTGTTAATTGTTATTTTCGCATTAGGTTTATTCCCTAATGTTGTAACTAGTGGAATTTCTAACTATGTAGGAGGATTGTTACTATGAAGCTTTATGATCAACTATTTTATGTTGTAAAAAGGTTTAAAAAGTTATTCTCTCCTGGTCCAGTAACCAATGCTGATGTTTCAGGAAGTATTACTGCAGAAATATTTATAATTGTTTCAATAGTGATTGCAAGTTTATTGCTTAGACATGTCAGTGTTTTGCTTGCAGGATTGGTTACTTTAATATTGGCTGTTGTGTTAATAACAAATATTCCACTTATTCCTAAATTCAGAATTGAACAAGAGGATTCATTAAATAAAATGTTATTCTATGCTATTATTGTTTTAGGATTTATTGTTATATTCTTATACTGGGGTGGTAATCTTGTCTAATACTATTCGAAATCTATTTGCTGCTGTTATAACTGCATTATTATCTGTTACATTATTTGATGCAGTTTTTCATGTTAGTAAAATGATTACTCCTGGTGTAAGTAATATTTATAATGCGTTGGGAACTAAAATTGCGCCAAACATGGTAACTGCTGTTATTTTCGATTTCAGAGGTTATGATACCTTGGGTGAATCAATCATACTTTTAACTGCAGGACTTGTTGTTTTACTTGTATTTGGAAGAGGAAGATTAGGGGGTAAACTATGAGTCAAATTCTTAAATTAATAGCTTTACCGGTTTCAATTATTTTAATTTGTCTAGGTATAATGACTATTCTGGGAGGGCACATAACTCCTGGTGGAGGTTTCCAAGGAGGAGCAATGATTGCTGCAGGTGTTATATTATCAATCCTTGTTTATGGATTAGGTAATTCTCCTATAGAATTTTCACATACTTATATTGATGTATTTGAATCAATTGGAGCATTAGGTTATATTGTTTTAGGTTTGGTAGGTTTATTTGCAGGAGGATTTTTCCTGTATAATGTTGGAGCAGATATATTCAATATTATTCCGGCATCTATTCAAACTGTATTCCATTATCCTGATACAACTAATGCAGGTATTATTCCTTACTTAAATATATTTGTAGGTTTAAAAGTATTTGTAGGATTAAGTGCTATTGTAATTGCATTTGCAGGATTTAAAAAACTTGTTGAGGAGGATGCTGAACAATGATAGTTATAGGGCCAATCATATTTGGATTAATTCTAGGTTTAATTATCGGATCCCAAATTAAAACGGGTAATATCAGCGATACTTCATTTAAGACTTCCTCTTATGTAGTTATTATAATTGCTGCATTAATAATGGCATGGCAACTGGGTGAATTCCCATTTTATGATTTTGTTCCATTATCATCAGCATTTGTATCAGCTTTAATCGGTGTTTTGTTGTCTAAATTAATATTCGCAAGGAGTAGCTAAGGGGTGTTATAATGTTTTTATCAACTAATACATGTGATGGAAAAGGAGAGTGTATTAAACAATGTCCTACAAAAGCGATTCGTTTAATTAATGGAAAGGCTTTTAGCTGTCTTACTTGTGGAATCTGTTATGAAAACTGTCCAAATGATGCTATATTCGTTAATAATTATGGGGGATATGTTATAGACAGAGCCAAATGTAACGGCTGTGGAATATGTATGTATAACTGTCCAACAAATAATATTCACATTGAGGATGGTATTGTTTACGGGTTATGTTCCCGTTGTGGTGTCTGCGCTGAAATATGTCCATCAAGAGTGGATGGGGCAGAATTTACTCGTGAAAAACAAATCAATTTTATCCAGTCAATGAATGTGCTGATTCCGAACATTGATAATCTTCCTTTAAAATCAGAAAAAGTTAAAGAAGTAACGAGAGGATACTTTGGAACGGATATTGAAAAATGTATATTCTGTGGAAGATGTTCTGAATACTGTCCTGAAGGCGCAATTGATGTTGTTCAGGATAGGGCTGATGGAATTTGCCGTGAATGCAGATTATGTTATGATGTCTGTCCTAACGGTTCTATGAATAAATTCCAAATGATTAAAAAGGATACATGTACGCTATGTCTTAACTGTATGAAAGCCTGTCCAAATAATGCAATATCAATGGACGACTTTAAATTGGTTGTAAATAAACTCAATCAGGAACCTGCAGGTCATATTGTATCCTGTCTTAACTGTGGATTATGTTCTGATTTATGTGAAAACGGATCTCTTATTAAAGATGATTCCAGATTAAGATATGATCCGACAAAAGATGTTGATTCAACTCATGATGTAGCTATTGATCATTGTCCGGTCAAATCATTACATGAAGACGATGAAATGTTTATCTATGATGAATTTGAAGAAACAGAAATCCCTGCACTATCAGGATTTTGTGTAAGCTGCGGAAAATGTGTTCAAGTCTGTGATGTAGTCAATGCAAGAACATATAAAGTCGCTAGCTGGGATGGCAGTGTTTCTGATGATTGTATTTCATGCGGAATATGTTGTGAGGTATGTCAGGAAGATGCAATTACATTATATAGGGGCACAATATCTGTAAAATTGGATAAATGTATTTTATGTGAGAATTGTGCTGTTCACTGTCCGGTTGATGCGATTCCAAAATCTACAATGTATAAAAACGAAATTGTTGATGGATTCAACTTCATCGAGCAAAAATTATGTATGCATTGCGGAGTATGTCATGGAATCTGCTCATATGATGCAATTGATAAAATTGATGGTAATTTTGTGGTTAACGAAGAGAAATGTACATATTGCGGCGCATGTAAGAATGCATGTCCTGCAAGAGCATTTTTATTCGAAAGAAATTTTAAAGATTCAATAGAGGGTATTTAAATGAGTAGTTTACTTAAAATAGCTTTACAAGGAGCTTTTACTAACTTTAAAAGAATCTTTTTTGCAGCTGATAGGGTTACTGACATGGAATTGAGAAAACAAATCTCCACTCTTTCAGTAGAAGTTGATGACAGAGTTGATGAATCAGCTTGTATTGGATGTGGAGGTTGTGCCAATGTATGTCCGACAGGTGCAATTGAGATGAAAAGGCTAACAAGTCCTAAAAGATTAACTGATGATTGGATTAAAAGTGAAGTACCTGAAATTAATCTTGAAAAATGCGTTGTATGTTATTATTGTCATGATTTTTGTCCGATATTTTCACTTTATGGTCAAAAAGGAACAATTCATCCAAGTTGTGTTGGAGATCAGGAAGTTGACCTTGATTTAACTGAACCATTCAAAATTTCAGATGAAAAGCTTAAAGTCATTTCACAATATTTATCAGATAATACTGTGTTGAGAAATAGGGAGGAAGGTGATTAGATGGGAATTAAATCATTTTCAAGAGCCAGAGCAATACATGTCATGTTGGTTTACACTGGCGGATGTAACGGATGCGATATTGAAATTGTTAATTCAATTTTATCACCAAGATTTGATGCTGAACAATATAATGTGTTCTTAACTTGGAATCCTCGTGAAGCTGATGTCTTAGTCGTCACAGGTCCGGTTACACATTTAAATAGAAAACCGTTGGAGGAGATTTACAAAGCCATTCCTAATCCGAAATTGGTTGTGGCTGCTGGAAGCTGTGCTCTAATGGGTGGTGTTTATAAAAATTGTTTTGCTGATATTCCATCCGAAGAAATTGAAGGACCTGTTGAAAACATCATACCGGTTAATGCAAAAGTTCCGGGTTGTGCCGTAAGGCCTCAGGATGTTTTGGCAGGAGTAGTATCATTATTACCTACATTATTAGATGCGGATTAAAGAGGGGATTAAATGGATGAAAAAGTACCGAGAAGCAAAATTATTGAAACTGAAATTCCAATGGGTACAGTTCACCCTGCTGCATTGGAACCATATAGGGTAAGGATTTTTGTTGAAGATGAAATAGTTCAAGAGGCTGAAATTACTATTGGTGTTAATCACAGGGGGATAGAAAGAATCATGGAAGGTCTTCCTGTTCAAAAGGCAAATTCACTTACTGAAAAAATTTGTGGAATTTGTTCCAATTCACATATATGGAATTCCTGCAGAACTGCTGAAATTGGTTTAGGTATTGAAATTCCAGAGAGAGCTACTTACATTCGTGTCATAATGGGTGAACTTGAACGTTTGCATTCACACTTCTTATATTTAGCGCATGGTTGTGAAGTATTGTCTCACGAAACCTTTTTCATGAGGGTGTTCTATTTAAGGGAAATTGTAATGGAACTGCTTGCAATGATTGGAGGTAACAGAGTTCAGTACGGTTGTTCTGTTTTAGGAGGAGTCAGACCAAGATGTGATTTGGATGAAGCAAAACTGTTAAGACTTAAAAATGATATGGATGCAATAGAAGAAGGTCTTACAGGATTTGTGGAAAGATTCACTGCAGACTCTATTGTCATGTCAAGGATTGCGGGAATCGGAGTATTGCCTCAAAAACAGGCTATTGAGCTGGCAGTAACCGGACCGACCTTAAGGGCAACAGGTGTTGCAAGAGATTTAAGAACAACCATGTTTGAATATGATAACTTTGACTTTAATGTCATCACACAGCCTGACGGCGATGTTAAATCAAACTTGATTATGAGAGCTTTGGAATCATTCGAATCAATTAAACTTATCCGTCAAGCTATTGCCAATATTCCTGAAGGTAAAGTAGTCAACAGGGATTGGGAAATGTTTGACACTGATATTATTGAAAGTTATATTGAAGTTCCAAGAGGAACTCTTTATCATTCATATGCATTGGAAAGTGGAAGAGTAAGACACTGTATTATTAGAACTCCTTCAATGGCAAATATTGGAGCAATGCAATATGCCTGTATTGGAGACCATGTTACTGATGCACAATTGTGTATTGTTCAGTGTGACCCTTGTTTTACTTGCACTGATAGAGCAATAGAAATTATAAGGAGATAGAATCATGTTTGAAACTACTGTAATAAATTCAATTATAGCGCTTATAATAACTGTAGTTGTTTGTTTCTTAATATCTACATTATTGCCTGGAATTGAAAGAAAATATGTTCATGCTAGAATTCAACAAAGAATCGGACCTCCAGTCACAAGTCCTGGAATAATGGCTCCTATCAAGTTCTTATTTAAAGAAAATATAGAACCGTCTTCTCCAGTACCTGGATTATATAAGGCATTGCCGATAATATGCTTTTTCGTAGTATTGTCTATATTAATAGCTATTACTCCTTATGCATTTGCTGTTCCTGCTCTTTCAAGTTTGGTTGCAATTGTCGGTCTTTTGAAAGTTGAAGAAATATGTTATGTATTAATGGGATCTTTATCTAAATCAATAATGTCTGTTAGAATGCCTTTCCCTGACAGAATAAAAGGTGCAGCTCATTTGAATACTACACGTTCATTTATTGAGGATATAAGTGCAAAAAGATCTCTTAGAATGATTACTTATGGTTCATTCCCATTGTATTTAGCTTTATTTGCTCCTGTAACTGCTGCAAGAAGTATTTTCCTTAATGATATTGTAACTTATCAACAAGCACAAGGACCATTCTTGTTTACAGTGGCCGGTGGAATAGCAGCTATTGTATTTTTCATTGGATATATGATTATTTTAAATGAATATCCATTTTCAATAATTAAAGCTAAATGTGATGTTATTGAAGGACCATACATGGAATATGCATCAAAATATAGGTCAATTGTCTTTATTACTAGAGGATTTTTAATGTTTACATTGGGTGTTTTATTCTCAGTATTATTTATTGGAATTCCACCAAACATATTCTCTCCAACTATACTCATTAATATAGCTGTTGTTTTAGTATTTGTATTAATGATGGGAATATTTTCAGCATTTACTCCAGTATTTACAAATAGGCAACTTTTACCAACTATTCTTGGGTCTACATTGCTTGGAATATTGGCTATTGTACTGGGATTATTATAAGAGGTGAATTATTATGAAATTTGTTATGAGACCATATCATATAGTAAGTCTTGGAGGCTATATTGTAGAATGGGATTTTCCTTATAGAAATCTCATAGTAGTAAATAAAACCTCTGAACCAATAAAAGTTGAAATACCTGTATTTCATGAAGAATGGATTGCTGAGCACCGTGAATTGGGTCTTGATGTAATTCCTGTTAATCGTGAAGATAATTACTTGCGTATGTGGAAAAAGGCACATGCTGAATTGGATAAAATTAGGCAACAAAATGAATGATTATAGTATAACAATACAATCTTATGAGAAAAAGGGAGTTTTGGATGATATTACTCGCATAATCACAAATTATGGTGCTAATATCAGCTATACTCATCTTTATGTTGAAAAAAATAATATGGGTTCAATTAATTTTGAACTTGAAAATGTGGATGATATTAATAGCTTAATCAATGATTTAAATGATATTCCTGAAGTTAAATCTGTTGAATTGCATGGTTCTCAATTAGATATTTATGGAAAACGTATTATCATTGTAGGTGGCGGAGCCCAAGTATCTCAGGTTGCTATGGGTGCTATTACTGAAGCTGATAGGCATAATATCCGTGGAGAAAGGATAAGTATCGATACAATTCCATTGGTCGGTGAATATAATATTGCCGAAGCTGTTGAAGCTATTTCAAGATTGCCTAGAGTCAGTGCTTTAGTTCTTGCCGGTTCTTTAATGGGTGGTGAGATTACAGAGTCAGTTAAAAAAGTTAAAAAAGAAAATAATTTGATTGTAATCTCTTTAAATATGCCTGGAAGTGTAACTGAATTTGCCGATTTGGTTATAACTGATCCGGTTCAGGCAGGTGTTTTGGCTGTAATGTCTATTGCCGATACTGCTGTATTTGATATTGCTCGTTTGGGAGATAATATCAAATTTTAATTTTTATTATTTTTTTTTAATTTAGTATGAATTCATACCTTATAATATTAAATATATAAAAAAATAAACTATTTTTATAGAATGGAAATTTTCTATCTAAATACAATATTATTGGTGTTTATGTATGAATAAAAAAATATATTTTATTTTGGCTTTAGTCGTAATAGCCTTTTTAGTTATGGGTACTGCTAGTGCTGGCTTGTTCGACTTTTTAGGCGGCGGAAATAATAATTCTGCTAGAGTAACCAATGATAATAATACTCTTATTGTTGGTTTTGATGCTGAATTCCCACCTTATGGGTATAAAAACGGATCAGAATATGTCGGTTTTGATTTGGATTTAGCACAAGAAGTTTGTAAAAGAAACAATTGGACTTTAGTAAAACAACCAATCGACTGGGATGCAAAAGATGCTGAACTGAATTCTGGTTCAATAGATTGTATCTGGAATGGTTTCACTATAAATGGTAGAGAAAAAAGTTATACCTGGTCTGAACCTTATATCGACAATAAACAGGTTGTTGTTGTAAAGGCAGATTCTAATATCAAGTCTCTCAGTGATTTAAAAGGTAAAATTGTAGAAACACAAAAAGATTCTTCTGCACTGCACTCCCTTCAAGGAGATAATAAAACATTAGGGGAATCATTTGGTAAATTACAAGAAGTTGCAGATTATAATACTGGATTTATGGATTTAGAATCTGGAGCTTGTGATGCTGTTGCAATTGATATTGGTGTAGCAGAACACAACATCAATTCCAGAAACAGTACTACAAAATTCGTAATATTGAATGATACAATTTCATCTGAGAAATATGGTATTGGTTTCAAATTGGGTAATACTCAATTGAGAGATCAAGTACAAAAAACTTTGGATGAAATGTTTGCTGATGGTACTGTTGCTAAAATTGCAGCAAACTACACAAATGATGGTGTTCCAGGTTCCCTTATTCAAAAATAAGTTTTGAATTGAGGTAGAATAGAATATGATGTTAGAATCTATGGTAAGTCTTTTGATGGAAGGTATGATTACCTCCATCGAAATTTTCTTACTTACCTTATTATTTTCACTTCCATTAGGATTATTGATTGCATTTGGAAGGATGAGTAAATTCACTCCTCTCAGATTGATAATGAAAGTTTACATTTCTATCATGAGAGGTACACCGTTAATGTTACAATTAATTGTTGTATTTTTTGGCCCATATTATATTTTTGGAACAACTCTTTCACCGGATTATCGTTTTATAGCAGTTATAATTGCATTCTCTATGAACTATGCAGCATACTTTGCTGAAATATATAGGGGAGGTATTGAGGCTATTCCTAAAGGCCAATATGAGGCTGCACAGGTTTTAGGGTATAGTAAGATTCAAACATTTTTCATGATTATATTACCGCAGGTATTCAGAATTATTCTTCCTTCAGTAACAAACGAGGTTATTACTCTTGTAAAAGATACTTCATTATCATTTGTAATTGCAATTCCTGAAATGTTTACTGTTGCTAAACAAATTGCTGCGGCGGAGTCTTCAATTGCTGCATTGCTTGTTGCAGGTGTTTTTTATTATGTATTCAATGTACTTGTTGCATTTGTTATGGCACGTCTCGAAAAACGCTATGATTATTTAAGTTAAGGGGATATTATGAGTTTATTGGAAGTTAAAAATCTTAAAAAAAGTTTTGATGAAAATGTAGTGCTTAAAGATATTTCCCTTAATGTTGAAAAAGGTGAAGTATTGTGTATTATAGGACCTTCAGGTTCCGGTAAATCTACATTGCTTCGTTGTATCACTGATTTGGAACAGGAAGATAGTGGAGATATTAATTTTGATGGAACATTTGGATTGGTGTTTCAGGACTTTAATTTATTCCCGCATCATACCGTTTTAAAAAATATCATTAATGCGCCTTTAAAAGTTCAAAAAAGAGATAAAAATGAAGTTTTAAAATCTGCTCGTGATTTACTTAAAAAAATGGGTTTGGAAGATAAAGAGGATGCTTATCCTCATGAATTGTCTGGCGGTCAACAGCAAAGAGTTTCTATTGCTCGTGCTCTTGCAATGAATCCTGATATTTTATTTTTTGATGAACCAACTTCAGCCTTAGATCCGGAATTAACTGGGGAAATTCTTGTTGTAATTCGGGATTTGGCTGCTGAAAACATGACTATGGTGATTGTTACTCACGAAATGAGTTTTGCACGTAATGTTGGCGATAAAATAATTTTCATGGATGATGGGCATATTATTGAAGAAGGAACTCCTGAAAAGGTATTTTCTTCTGATAATGCTAGGATGAAGGAATTCCTGGGTAAATTCTATGATTAAAAAGAATTAGGGGATAATCCCTATTCTTTTAAACATATATTTTTATATTGACAGTTACCACATTTTTTATCATTTATTTTTACTGTCGGTACTTTTTTATTGTATTCAATATCTTTTACTTCGTTTATAATATCGAATAATGCTTTTCTTAAATTAACGTCCATTATTACTGGTCTTCGTTCGTTAATTTTTGTATAATCTACAAATCCCACAAAGACTTCTGTTTCAAATTCTTCTTCTATCAGTATCGCATCAGCTGCTAAATCTATTGCATCCTGATCCCAAACACCTTTTAATGGTGGTGTTGTATGTTTAATTGATATGGGGTAATATTTCCCATCAACAATCTCAATTTTATCACATAATCCCATTATTTCTAATCTGGTGTCTTTTAAAAGATATGAATACATGCAATTTGGAAAAAACATGTCTACTATTGCAAATCCATTTTTTCCTAAAAGTTCCATAGCTTGTTTAGCTTTTAGAGCATGATTTTTTATATTAAAGTAAGTTTCATTGTTTATTTCAAGAATTTGCTCTGTTGTAATGCCTAAATTCATATTTTGAATTGAAGAAAATGTGCTTTCAAGATAATTTGCAATATTTTCAGATAGTGTGTCTTCTATTTCACTTATATTCATTTCTTTTTTCAATTTTCGCATATTTTTTTGTATTAGGTCCTGTGTATCTATTTTTATCTTTTTTATTTCAATATTTAATTGTATATCATTGCTTATTGTTGTATCAACATGTGTTTGCAAATATAATTTCATGGGGCAATACATGTGTGATCTTATTGAAGATATGTTTATCATTTTTTAACCTCTTTATTTTTGTAATATTAAATAGTTAATCTTAGTATAAATAAATAGAGGTTTTAAACAATGTTAATTCTCTTAAAATAAATAAATATGGCGATGTTTGGTAAAAAATATGTTTTAAATAGAATTTTTATAATTTGGAGCAATTTTTTCATGCCGGAGGAATTTTTAACTTAAGATATTCATCAATTGCTTCACGTGTTGTCCCGACAACAATTCTGTAATGGTCTTCTTTGCCTTCCGTAATGACTTTTTCGACTTTTCCTTTGGCTATAACGTGTTCTCCGTCAACTACCTCTCCTGCATAGGTATGTGTAAATGACACGACTTCTGAGATGTCTCTTTCAACACCATCGAGAATTTCAACATTTTCTACTGTGTATAATGATGGATTGTCAAAAGCTCCGAGTGCGCTTACAATGTCACATTCTATTTTAGCAATTCCCTGAGGTTCATATCTGGTATCTCCCCAGCTGCCTTCAATTTCATCATATCCTTTGGTAGCTAAAATATCAAATAAAGTGCCGTCAATTGTGCCACGATTTGCTTTCCTGTTTTCATACCATTTAAATTCTTCTGGTGTTAGACTGGAATCACTCATCCGTTTATTGTAAACAAAATCCCAGTAATCATCAGTAATTCCATTTAATGTAATGTGTTTGTCTACCTCTTCAATGTAAACTTCTTCATTTCTGTGTTTTTTAAATGCTTCAATGGCTTTTCTGTGATTGTCAAGTCCATATATGACATAATCCAAGTCTGAAACATCATCTTTTTGAAGTCCCGGCAGAATTGATCCGGAAATACCCATATCCTCATAATCTATTCCTCCAATGTAGTGGAAGAAGTCACATACATCCATTAATTTAGCTATGATTTCCGGATTTTTAACTTCTCCTCCAGATTCAAAAGTCTTTTTCAAACCAAGTAATCTGTTTTCCGGTTTGATTACTCTTTCAACTTTATCCAGGGGAACACCCATCATTTCAACATTGGTCACATCACAGAAATATAGATACTCAGGGTAATTTTCACGTAAATATGAATAAGCTTCTTGTGAACCTACTTTTCTATATCTAATTCCGTCTTTTTCACGATCTCCATTTTCATCAGGGATATATCTTAAAAATGAGATGTATCTATCATCGGGATGGACATAATTTGTTGATGCAAAGTACATTCCATCTGTCGTGTAAATAAAATCTCTTGTTCTTACTTGCATAAAAAATAACTCCTTTACATCATTTTTTATATAAACTATTAAATTTAATTTTTGATTTTTAAATACTAACTTTTTTATTCTATTAATCGATATATATATATATATATTTGTTCAATAGTGTTAATCATGGAGGTGAAAATATCAATAAAATTGCAATAAGTGCATTAATAATAGTGGCTATAGGATTAGTTGCCGGGGGCTTTGCATTTGTTACAAATGGGGATTTTGCTCATGTGGCAGATAATTTAGTTTCTAATGAAGTATCTGATGCATCTAATGGTGATGTTTCTTCAAACAATAATCAAACAGTTAATGATGCTTCTTTAGATAAAGATAAACAAGCTAATGAGTTTTCTTTAAGCAATATTCAAAATAAAGTCACATCAAATCATGCATCTCTGATGGCGAATAATGTTGCAGATAACAATGTTGTCACACGGTTCATGAATGTTGCATTCGCATCATATAATGGGGATTCAGACTTGTTTAGTCAAAATATTGGGGATAATCAAGTTTTTGACCCATGGAATAATATAAATAAAAATGAATATGTTTTGTCTCCAAATTATGCTGAACACATATTCATAAAAATTGGTCAAGATTTCACTGATAAATATGGATACTGTGTTGCAGATGGTGGATTCATACCTTTAGGCAACATTACAAAAGCAATTTCCGCTGACTATATATGTGATTTAAGTTGTGGAATTGATGATTGTTACTTTGATTTGTCTACAAATCCGTATATTTATGATTATGGTGATGCTGAATTCTATATAAAATATGGGGATTTCCCTTCTGAGATTCAAAAACAAAGTGAAGCATACATTTCAGATTATTATAATACCAATTATAAGCCAGTTGACGGTCAGGATGATGTATATGTGAACGTTCATCAGGATTTCACGGATAAATATGTATTATGTATGGATTGTGGAAGGTATGTGCCATTAGGTACTATTACAACGCCTTTAAAAGATATTATGATATGTGACTATCCGAGACACTTCGGAGATAATGTATATTTCGATATTGACCACCCTGCTGTAATCGGTCCTGATGATGCAATTGCTTCATGGGATTCATTTAATGAACAACGTTATTCAAACCCGGATTATCATCCAATACACTATGATGAACCAGGTTATGGCGAAGAAGACTTCTCAGGTTATTATTCTAATAATATTGAGTCTTCACAGCAGAATATTGATGTAAATGTTGTAGGAAATGTAAGCGATTCCGCTTAAATTTCCATCATTTTATTTTTTTTCTTTTTTCATATATCCTTCTGTCAATATATTATCAATAGATAATTCAACAATTAATTTTAATTAATTTTTCAGCATTTTTAATTAAATATAAAATCATTTTCATTAAAAATATTAATTATTATTTTAATTAAAACACTACTTTACAATCGACAGTTTTTAAAGATTTTTCATTAACCTTATTAAACACTTTTATCTAATAACTATAATGTATAGGATATAGTTATTCTAAAAAATAAGATAGGTTTTAAAATGAATATAACTCATAAACATGTTGAAGATATTTTTGAATATGATGGTAGCCAGATAAATCCATCATGGGCCTTTCAGGAGTTTGGAATTTATGGTTCTTCAATTGTCACATGGATCGGGCCGGTAAATATCACTCCGGATAACCTAAAAGATTTTGCCGATGTTGGCTTAGAAATAAAATCCAATTATATGGTTAATTTTATTTGTGAATTTTTTGACCAGCAGCCAACAAATATGAGAATTGCTTATCTTCGCCAAAGACTTCTTGTAATGATTTTCAGAGAAATTTTAACTGAAAAAGGAGTCAGGACTACTCGTGAAGGTGATGATATTTTTGTTGATGGCAGAAAACTCAGTATTTCAATAGCAAGTGTTTCCCTAAGTTCTGCAAAAATTCATTTCGCACTTAATCTGGAAGATAAGGGAACTCCTAGTGATGTTGAAACTATAGGTC
The DNA here is from genome assembly GCF_045646045.1 of Methanobrevibacter sp. Taxonomy (GTDB): domain Archaea; phylum Methanobacteriota; class Methanobacteria; order Methanobacteriales; family Methanobacteriaceae; genus Methanocatella. The sequence goes on from NZ_JAZRJY010000139.1 coordinate 60,289, forward strand.
TTTATGATATTGATGGCGGTAATGTCTTCAACAGTAATAATCTAAAAGATTTAATTTTTGAGATTGTTAATCGTTATATTGATGAACTTGAAACCATTGAAAAGGATATTAGTAAAACCAAGGTGTTGTTATGAAAATTTTAATTAACGGTATCCAGTCCAATTTAAGATTCTCATCTGCCCATATTATTCCTGGCCATGAATCCTGTGGATTTATTCATGGTCATTCATATTTCGTTGATATAGAAATTGAAGGAAAAAGGGCAGGTGAATTTGAATTTGTTGTAGATTTTAAAGATGTAAAAAAATATACTAAAGCAATCTGTGATGAACTTGACCACAGGCTTTTGGTTCCTGTGTATAATACTTTAATTGATATTAAGGATTTTGATAAAGAATCCGATTCAATATTTGATTTGAAAAAAATTAAAACTGTTTCTTTTAAAATTGGAGATAAAGGTTATTCAATACCTTCTGTTGACTGTGTATTGTTGCCGCTTCCTTATACTTCTGCTGAAGAGTTATCTAAATTCTTTGCAGAGACATTGGCCCGTAAATTAGCTGAAAATTATGATAATTTGGAATATATTTCAGTATGTGTAAATGAGGGTATTGGTCAGGGAGCACAATATAAAAAGGAATTTGTGGAATAAAAATGAAAGCCCCAATTATTGAAATATTTTCTTCTTTTCAGGGAGAAGGAACTTTAATCGGTCAAAGACAGATTTTTGTACGTTTTGCAGGTTGTAATTTAAATTGCAGCTATTGTGATACTAAAAATAGTATTTCAGAAAAGGATGGAATACTTATGACTCCTGCCCAAGTTGTGTCTAAAATCGAAAGTATTTTAACTCCGGACTGCCAAACTATATCTTTTACAGGTGGTGAACCATCATTATATCCGGAATTTATTAATGAAGTTTCAAAACTTACAAATCTCGATATAATGCTTGAGACTAATGGGACACTACCGGCAAATATTGATTCAATTGACAATTTAGATATTGTTTCACTTGATATTAAACTTAAAGAACAATTTGATGGCGATTTTAACGAAGATATTTTTTTAAATGAAATTAAATCACTAAATTTATTAATAGAAAAATCTATAAATGTATACTGTAAAGTAGTTATTTTGCCATCGTTAAAAATAGAATCATTTGAAGAGGTAATTAAAAAAATTGATAATGAGATAATTTATAAGAATAACCTTCATTTTATTATTCAGCCTTCCAGTCCTTTAAGTGATTGGAAAAATATTTCTAATTCTTTATTTGAATTTTCGGAGATTGTTGGTAGATATTTTAAGGTTTCTACCATTCCTCAAATTCATAAAATTTTGAATATTGAATAAAATGATTTTATTTTTTGGATTATGATTACAATAAAGAGGTGTATAAATGAAAGAAAAAACATCCATTAACTTAAGAAAATCAATGAATAGAGGCTCTGTTGAACAAGAAACTAAAATTCATGATAAACCGGGAGAAATTATGAAAATTGCATCAGATGATGTTATATCTATTCCTCCTAGTAAAAGTATCAAAGATACTGCTAAAGTAATGATGGAACACCAATTCAGAAGGTTACCAGTTACTGATCCAGGATCAGGTAAAGTTTTAGGTATTGTTACCGTAATGGACATATTAGATTTCTTTGGTGGAGGAAATAAATTTAATATTATTGAAAAAAAATACCAAGATAACTTTTTAGCAGCTATCAATGAACCTGTCCGTGAAATCATGTCACGTGATGTTGTCCTTTTATCTGACAAATCTTCAATTAATGAAGTTGTTGATGTAATGTTATCTAATCAAATTGGAGCACTTCCTCTTGTTGATGCTGATGAAAAACTCTCAGGTATCGTAACTGAAAGAGACCTTGCATTATCTCTTGCAGGCGAAATGGATGACAGAACTGCACAAGATTATATGACTACCAAAGTTTTCACAACTACTCCTGGTACTCCTATTGAAAGTGCATGTAAAATCATGGTTAGAAATGGATTAAGAAGAATACCTATTGTTGGTGGAGAAGCTGATATTTCTAAAGCAGCTAAAAAATTATTAGGTATTGTAACTTCAACTGATATTATTCGTTTCTTTAATACAAAAGAATTCTTTGATAATTTAAATTCCAATGCCGCCAGTGAAATTTTAGAACAAACCAAATTAACTGAAATCATGGTTAAAGATGCAATTACTGTTGAACCTGAAGACACTATTGGCGAAATTTGTGAATTATTCAAAATAAGTAATATTGGTGGTGTGCCAGTAATTAAAAATGATGTTGTAATGGGAATTATAACTGAAAGAGATATTTTAAGAGCTATTAAAGGATTATAGGATAGTGGGGGCAGACTATGCAAATCAAAAATTTAATGTCTACATCATTAATTACTATAGATAAAGATCAAAGTCTTGCTGATGCTTTAAAATTACTCAGAAAAAACAGAATTTCACGTTTACCTGTTCTCAATAATAAAGAATTGACAGGTATCATTTCTGAAAGAGACATCGCAAAAAAACTTGGTTCTTCAAAATATGAAAGTATGCCAGCTTCAAGGCTTCATGTTTCATCTGTAATGGTTAAAGACATTATTTCCGTTCCACAATCAATGCGTTTAGCTGAAGTAGCTAATATAATGCTTGAAAATGGTATCGGTTCCGTACCTGTTATAGATGATGGTAAAATGGTAGGTATTGTTTCAAAAGCTGATTTTGTTACAATGGCTATTGATGGAGAATATGATAATATTTGTACTAAAGAAATAATGACAAAAGATGTTATTTCAGTTTCACCATCTGAAAGACTTATTCATGCAAGAAGAGTAAGTATTGACGCTAAAGTCGGTAGACTTCCAGTTATTGATGATGAAGAGTTAGTTGGAATGATTACTTCTAAAGATTTAATGAGAGCGTTCATTGACTTTAGAAAAAAAGTTCCGGAAAGATATCAGAAATCTCAAATTAAAGAAGTATTGGTTGAATATATCATGTCAAGAAATCCTCTTGTTGTAACAAAAGATCATTCTATTTCTGATGTTGCAAAAATCATGATAGAAACAGGTTATAATGGTTTACCTGTTGTAGAGGATGATAAAGTTATTGGTATAATAACTCAAACTGATATTTTAAGATTAATTTCAAAATTAGAAGCATAGTGTAGCTATTTGATTAGCTATACTTTTTAAACTTTTTTTTAGTGATAATATGGAAAAAATGATTTCTTTTCTCGGTCCAAAAGGAACATTTTCTCATGAAGCAGCATCACTTTTGGGAGATAATTTAGTTCCTTATTGTACAATTCCGGCCGTTATGAGTAGTGTAGATTCTGATCAGTGCATAAAATGCATTGTTCCTATTGAAAATTCTATTGAAGGTCCTGTGGGTATCACATTGGATTCTCTTGCTCATGATTTTGATTTAAATATTGTCGGTGAAATTATTATTCCAATTTATCAAAATTTAATAGTTAATCCGGGAACTGAACTGGAAGATATAACTGATGTATATTCACATCAGCAGGCTATTTCTCAATGCCACTCATTTATAGAAAAAAATAATATCCAGCCTCATTATGCAGTCAGTACTGCAAGCGCTGCAAAAAGTATTATTGGAGATAAGTCAAAAGCAGCTATTGGGCATGTTAAAAGTGCTGAGTTATATGGATTGGATGTTCTTTTAAAGAATATTCAGGATGCGGATAACAACGAAACACGTTTTGTTGTCCTGTCAAAGGAGGATACGAATCCAACAGATAATGATAAAACATCCATTATTTTTTCAATTTATGAAGACCATCCGGGTTCTCTTTATAAAATACTTGGAATTTTTAATGAATATGGAATAAACTTAACTAAAATTGAATCAAGGCCATCTAAACAGGGTTTGGGTAAATACTTGTTTTTTGTCGATTTTTATGGCCATTATAAAGAAGACTTAATTAAAAAAATTATCATGGAAATTGATGATAAAACTTATTTTCTAAAAGTTTTGGGTTCCTATCCCGAATTTAAGTAAACTATAAATTAATGTTTAAATATAATTATTAATATTCATTAATTTAAGGAGGGTTAGTATGTCTGGTGATAAGGATAAACTTCTACAAATCATGGCCAGTTTAGAGTCTGATTATGCTCATGGAAAAATATCTAGAGAAAAGTATATTTATTTCCGTTCCAAGTATGAAGATAAACTCAATGCTTTAGATGCTAGAGAAGCTACTAATAGAATTAGATCAATGCAAGGTAAGCCTTCTAATTCTCCTAAAAATAAAAAATCAATTAGAAAAGATAAAGATAAATTAAAAAAAGAGAATGAAGATTTAGTTCAAAAATATATTATTAATCCAAAAAAAGGAGATACTGTTAAAGAAAAAACTCCAATGGATTCCGGGACTTTTAAACTTTTAGTTATTTTGGTTTTAGCTATTGGATTTACTGTTGGTGCAGGTTATGGTGTATTTAAATTTGATTTTGGAGCTTTAGCTAATGTTAACGCTTCAGCTATTGTGACTGATACTGCGTTTCCGGATGTGGCTGATGTTCATGTAAATTCAACAAAAACCAATACTCAATCAAATAATACTGTTGTAACTACTCAATCTCAGAGTAGCAGTAGTAGTTCTAGTTCGGGAAGTTCTTCAGTTACTCCGGATAGTGGCGGAAGTTCTTCTGATCCTACTCCTACTCCTACTCCGACGCCTACCCCTACCCCAACTCCAACTCCGGATAGTGGTGGAGGTAGTGGATGATAATAATTGTTAATCTAATGGTGAATTTATGAATAAACTTACTACAATAGGAATTGTAATACTTTTAGTGATTATTGCAGTATTTGGATATATTGTACTTAATGATATCCACTTTGACACTAATAAAAGTCAGGGTAGTAATAGTAAATCTAACGAATCTGTTACTATGTTGAGTATGTCTAAAGGAGGAGTTACTGTTAATTATCCTTCAAATTGGATTTTATCTCAAGCAACTTCCAACAACTCTATCATTGCAATTTCTAAAGAAAGTTCTGTTGATAATCTTGAAGTTGGTCAGATAAATATAAATGTGGAGAAAAAAGCCTTCACGGGTGATTTCAATTCATTTGTAAATAAATCATATACCAATATTAAAGCAGATTCTGCATTTAATCTAGTTTCATCTGGTGAAGTTGATCTTAATGGTGAAAAGGTTTTACAATATATCTACACTTCATCATCTAATAACGGTGTTGTAAAACAACATAAGGCATTATGGTTTGAAAGAAATAATGAAGCTTATGTTGTAATGTACAGTGCTCCTATTGACAAGTATGAAGCTAACTTGCCTGCTGCAGATTACATTATGAGCAATATTAAAATTAATTAATTTTTATTTTTTGAGGAATTATCATGATAGTATTATGTGTTACTGGCAGTGTTGCTGCCAGTCAATCTGTTAAATTAGCAAGAGAATTTAAAAGACAGGGTATGGAAGTCAAATGTTTTATGAGTGATGCAGCTTGTGAAATTCTTCATCCTAATTCTATGGAATTTGCGACCGGAAGTGATGTTATTACCAAATTAACCGGTAATATTGAGCATGTAAAATATTCTCAAGAGGATTTAATACTTGTTGCTCCGGCTACTGCAAATACTATAAGTAAATTTGCACATAAGATAGCGGATAATCCTATTTCTACTTTATTGATTACTGCATATGGACATGATACTCCAATTCTTTTTGTTCCATCAATGCATGATTCAATGTTTAAAGCTATTGAAGAAAATATAGATAAAATTAAATCAGAAGAATCCGCTTCATTCATGCCTCCTGTAATGGATGAAGGAAAAGCAAAATTCCCTTCAACTGAAGATATTGTGCTTGAATCTTTAAGATGCATTAACTTGGCTAAGAAGTGATTTTTATTCGTGGAAAAAAAGTTTTAATAAGTCTTGGCGGGACATTTGAACCAATTGATTCTGTAAGGGGCATAACCAATAAGTCTTCTGGGAAAATGGGTTTGGCTCTTGCAAAACAAGCATATATTTTAGGTGCGGATGTTACTTTAATTGCAGCTAAAGTTAGTGTTGATATTTCTCCTCTTTTTAACGTTATTTATGTTGAAACATCAAAACAAATGGCAGACGTTATTTTTGATATTGTGGAAGATTATGATATTTTTATTTCCACAGCGGCGGTTTCTGATTTTGAAATTGTTGATTATAAAAATAAAAAAATTGATTCTGAATCTTCACTATCCATTAGTTTGAAACCTACTTTAAAGATTATTCGCCATATTAAGAAAATTAATCCGGATATTTTTTTGGTTGGGTTTAAAGCAGAATTCAATATTTCCCGTGAAGATATAATTTATTGTGCTAGAAAACAGATTAATGATGCAGGAACTGATATTGTTGTTGCAAATGATGTTTCTCAAAAAGATTGTAACTTCGGATCCGATAAAAATGAAGTTTTAATTATTGATGATGATGTTTTATCTGTTCCCCTTGCAAGCAAAGATGAAATTGCAAAAACTATCATGGATGTTATTTCTAAAAGGATTTCATGTAGATAGTCTCAATTATTTTTTTATTTTCTATTAGTGTCTATTATAATTATTAATTTTATGATTAATATTTTTAATTTATTTTTAATAACTTATTATTTAATTGGGTGTAAAATTCATTAAACTGATAGAAATTTTCAACCTATTTTTAGAATAAGATTTTTTGGAAAACCTTAATCACTCTCTGTGTTCGTATTTTATAAAACATTAATTTCATTATAAGTGATTTTTCTTAAATTTTTCTTCTACTAAGTTAATGTCAATATTGCTTTTAGGAGGTTTTATATGTGGTGAAAAATAAATTTTTTGT
>NZ_JAZRJY010000140.1:0-21582 GCF_045646045.1 Methanobrevibacter sp.
AAAATATAAAAACAACAGTCCGAATAGTATTCTGGAAATGGACAATGCATTAATAATATGTCGGTTCATGATTTTCCCGCCCCAGTAACTCATTAAATTGCTTAAGAATCATCTCTTTCAATTAATTTATAGACAAAATCATTTTTTCTAACTTTACTTGGCATTAAAACTCCAACATTGGAGTTTTTAGAAACTTCACTAACATCAGTGCCTTCAACTTGCATCGAATCAATGGTATGCGTAATGGATCCTGTAGTTTCTCCCTGAACCATTATTTTATCGCCGATTTTTAAATCATCCCATACCCTGATTTCAGCTACGCTAACCTTATTATAAAAGTTTACAACCTGCCCTATATCTTTTTTAATATATTTTGACTGGTTAGTTTCACTTGTCTGACATGGAATGTCAAAGTAAAATCCTGTGTCAAAACCTCGGTTAAAAACACTCTTAAGCTCTTCCATCCATTTAGGATTAACTTTATAATCATCAGGATTATCCGTATAGGAATCAATCGCTTCACGATAAATTCCAGTAACCATTGCACCATAATCTGGACTGCGTGCACGACCTTCTATTTTAAAAGAACTGACACCGGTTTCAATCAATTCGGGGATGTGCTCTATCATACACATATCCTTTGGTGAAAAAAAGTTAGTTCTGTAACTGTCATCATAAGAACCTGTTATAACAAAGGATTCATCCACTACATCAGATGTATTTGAAACAGCATCATTTTGAGATTCTTCAAAGGTTAATGTCCAATTTTTACGGCAGGGCTGAAGGCAATCCCCGCAATTAGCACTTCTTCTATATAAACCATAGCTTAAAAAGCATCTGCCTGAAATAGCCATACACATTGCTCCGTGAATAAACACTTCAGTTTCTATCGGAGACTTTCTGGTGATTTCAGCTATTTCATCAATTGACAATTCACGAGACAGAATTGCTCTTTTAGCACCTAGTTTATGAAGGGTTTTTAATGTATAAGAATTAGTTACGTTTTCCTGAACGCTGACATGAGCTTCAAGGCCATTTGATACAGTATCCTCAATTAATCCAATATCTGATAAAATTAATCCATCTATTTCAGATGCAGCTATTTTTTCCAGATTATTTTTAAGTTCAATAACCTGTGATTCTTTTAAAATAATGTTAGTACATAGATATGTTTTAGCTCCGTATTCACCAGCTATTTTAGATATTTTGGCCAAATCTTCAAGAGAAAAATTTTTAGCATTAGCTCTCATATTATATTCATTCAGGCCAAAATAAACTGCATCAGCACCATTTTCCAAAACGGCACGTAAAGATATATAATTTCCGGCAGGAGCTAATAATTCAGGCATAATAATCCTTTAAGGTTTATAATAAGTTTCAGCTTCAATATCGTCAGGAAGTTCTGTTGGATATTCTTCATTTAAACAACCTAAACATAAATCTTCTTTAGGCATTCCAATAGCATCAATAAGAGATTCCAAAGTAATGTAACCTAAAGTATCAATCTCCAATTGTTCCTGAATTTCATTAATTGAATAATTAGCTGCAATTAATTCTTTTTTAGTAGCCATTGCTACTCCATAAAAACAAGGTGCGACTACAGGAGGACAACCTACCAGAAAATGAATTTCAGCAGGTTCTGATTCTTTTACCAAATCCAATAATTTTTTTGAGGTAGTTCCCCTTACAATACTGTCATCTATGAGAATAATCTTTTTGCCTTTAATGGCTTCTTTAATCGGATTTAATTTAAGTCTAACAGCCAATTCACGTTCTTCCTGTGTTGGCATAATAAATGTTCTTCCAACATACCTATTTTTAATTAAACCTTCACCATAAGGAATTCCGGAAGCTCTTGAATAACCAATAGCTGCAGGAATTGATGAATCAGGTACAGGAATTACAACATCAGCATCAATAGGATATAATTTATGTAATTCACGACCAATATTTAATCTAGTTTGATAAACGTTAATTCCATCGATGGTACTGTCCGGTCTTGCAAAGTAAACATATTCAAACATACAGTGAGATAGTTTTGACTGATCTGCAATTTCCAGCATGTGACTTTTGATTTCATTATTTTCAAAGTATACAATCTCACCAGGTACAATATCCCTAATATATTTGGCGTTGATAACATCAAATGCAACTGTTTCAGAAGCTAAAATAAAATCGTCCCCTCTTTTTGCAACAGCCAAAGGCTTTATACCCATAGGGCCACGAACACCATATAAATCTCCATTAACAAGGATAACTAATGCATAAGAACCAACAAGTTTTTTAGAAACAGCCTCTATTGCATCAATAATATTTTTACTATTATCATGATGTTCTTTTTTAAGCATGTAACAGATTACTTCAGAGTCAGTGTCGGATTTGAATTCATATCCTTCATCAATAAGTTCATTTCTTAATTCACCGGAATTAACAATGTCCCCATTATGAGCCATTGCAATAAATCCATCATCAAAATCTGTTACAAACGGTTGGGAATTTTCTAATCTGGATTGACCAGTAGTAGAGTATCTTACATGGCCAATACTTACATTACCTCCAAGATTATTAATTTCATAATCCTTAAAAACATCAGTAATAAGACCCATACCGCAATAGTAATTCAATCCTTTTTCAGGGTTAAATGTTGCTATTCCAGCAGATTCTTGACCTCTATGCTGTAAAGCATATAAACAGTAATAAACAAAAGAAGAAACATTCTTTGAAACATCATCAGAATGTATTCCTACTATACCACATTTATCTTCCATTTCACCTTGCATGAACAAACACCATGATTATTATCAATATTATTTATCTTCAACATCATATAAAATAATAATGTTTTCAATCCCAGAAGTTTTCAAAAGTGTTTGGTAAATCATAATCCTCCCTAACTTCAGGAGGTTTGCTTTTACGTTTAGAAGATAATTCCTGTGTCAATTCTTCTTTATTATCTTCAACAAAAATTAAAGCGGTTTTAATTATTTTTAACCAATCAATAGCTTGATTAATAGATTGTGCTGCAATATAACCTTGGCCTACTATAATATTATCCGGTTTGAACTTATTTGTAGCTATTACAATCTTTTCTTCATCAACTAATTCTTGTCTAAAAACTTCTTCCCATAATTCGTTTAATTTGTAAATCTCTAAAAAGTCCTTATTGTAGATATCTTCATATCTATTTTTGAAATTGGAAAAGTCAGACTTCAAATTACTAATTTCATCACGCAAATCATTATTTTCCATGGTCAATACTTCATTTTCTTTAATTAGTTTATTATAATCATCAAGTAAACTATTATATTTATGTGTTATTTCCAACAGTTTGTTTTCTAAAGTATGAATATTAATCAAATTTAAAGAATAGGAGAGAGTTGACTTGATAATTGAATTCAATAATTCTTTTTGAGCAAGTTCAGCATTAACTTCTTCACTTTCAAATAAAACATTATTATAATCAAATAATCCAATATGATTAAAATCAGTTTTTAAATCATTGAAAAGCAAATTAAAATTATCATCTTGGCCATATCCGCCAATTAAAATAATGTCTGCACCTTCAGCTACTTTTTTAGCAATATCTAAATCAGTGGTTGGTATTATAGAAGTAACAACAATATTATAATCCCTTTCAAGTTGAATATTATTTACTGCTTTTGAAACCAAACCAGCAATATCCAAGTTAGATACAATTATCCTTACATCGATTTTAGAGATCTGATTGTTATTTTCCATGATAAAACCCCTTAAATACTATTAACCTTTTGATGCCATTCCCATGCAGATGAAACAATAGATTCCAAATCGTATTCTGGTTCCCATCCCAATTCATTTTTAATTTTAGATGCGTCCGCAATTAAAATATCCGGATCACCATCACGACGGTCAGCTATTTCAACATTAAAATCACAACCAGTGACTTTTTTACACATATCTATGATTTCACGAACGGAATAACCTTTACCATTACCCAAATTAAAGATATTTGATTCGTTTTTTTCACACAAATATTCATAAGCCGCAATATGGGCATCAGCCAGGTCATTTACATGAATATAATCACGAATACATGTACCGTCAGGAGTATTATAATCAGTTCCGAATATAGATATACTATCTCTTTTACCGATAGCTGCATCCAAAACCAAAGGAATTAAATGAGTTTCAGGATCATGCAATTCACCGATTTCACAGTCAAAATCACAACCAGCAGCATTGAAATATCTTAAAGACACGAAATTAAAGTCACCTTTTTCAGCTTCACGTTCCAAAGCTTTTTCAGTAATCCATTTTGAATGACCATATGGATTTATTGGCTTTAATTCCTGATCTTCAGTAATAGGAATTTTTTCAGGATTTCCATATACAGCAGCAGTTGAAGACAGAATAAACTTATCGACACCAAACTCTCTCATGATTTTTAAGAGGTTTAAAGTGTTTTTATAGTTGTTTTTGAAATATTTTTGAGGATATTCAACTGATTCGGCAACAGATGAAAAAGCACCAAAGTGCAATACTCCATCTATATCGTATTTTTCAAATACTTCCCTCAAATCACTACTTCCAAAATTATAATTTTCAAAGTTACCCCATTTTACAAAAGTTTCATAACCTTTGCATAAATCATCAACGACTACAGTATCATATCCTGCTTTATGCAATGCTTTGTTGGTATGTGAACCAATATAACCTGCTCCACCAGTAACCAGAATCAATTATAACACCTAGACAAATTTACCTAATTTCAATAAAGCCTTAGGAGAAACTTTAATTACTTTTTTAACAATTTCAGTAGTAGAAATTTTCTCGAAACTTTCACCTTCAAATGCATGTGCAAGACTGTTTAATTCATCATCACCCAAAGTAAGCAAGTATTCCTGAACTTTTTTATATCTTTTTATATCATGGTCTAATTCTTCATGAGCCATTTCATCATATAATTTAAGGTATTTTTTGGAACAGTCTTCTTTAATAGCTTGAGCAGCTACTTTACCTGCACACATTCCACCAGTCATACCGCTGATAATTCCTCCACCGGTTAACGGATTTACTTGACCTGCTGCATCTCCGCAAACTAAAATATTATCATCATAAAGTTTTTTGGTCATTCCACCAACAGGGTCTCCACCAACATTGATTTCAACTGCCTGAGCATTTTTTAAATAAGGAGATTTAGCAACGAAATCATCCAAGTATTCAATTGCAGTTTTTTCAGCCATATGTGGTAAAATAGCTAAACCAACATTTGCAATGTCATCACCTTTAGGGAAAATCCATACATAACCACCAGGCGCACAGGAACCTAAGTAAAATTCGATTATTCCAGGTTTTTCAAATTCAACATTACACATTTCGTATTGTACACCGGATTCCATTTCTTTTGCTTTTGCAGCCGGTCTAAGACCTGCCCATCTTGCAATATGACCTTCAGGACCATCGGCAGCAATTAAGATTTTACATTTAAATGTTTCTTGTTTTCCCATTGATTCTGTTTCAACAATGAATCCATTTTCAATCTTATCAATGCCAGTTACTAAAGTTTTAATTCTAATTTCAGCACCTGCTCTTGCAGCATCCATTGCCATATGCTTATCGAATACTTTTCTTTCAAGAATGTAACCTGCTTCAGGTAATTTTACCTGATCTTCAGTTAACCATACATCAGTTCCGTCAGGTGTCTGTAATCTTACACCTTCTATTTTTTTAGTAACCCAGCGAGGGCTAGGTTCAATACCCAGTTTTTCAAGTCCTTCAATTGAAACTCCTTCAGCACATCTTTTTGGTGCTCCAATTTCGGATTTTTTATCCATTAAAATAACTTTTGCTCCGCCTAAAGCAGCATGTTTTGCTGCGCTTGAACCAGCCGGTCCTGCACCTACTACAATTATATCAGTTTCAATCATAAAATCAGTCCTCTTTTTCTAAAGCATTTATTGGACAAGCTTTAATACATGTGTCACAATCTCTACATTCATCTTCCTTAAAAACTAAAGCATACTCTCTTACTTGAATTAAGTTTCTTGGACAAACACCTGCGCATTCACCACAGAATGAACACCATTCTTTAACTATCATAATATCTCCTTTCTTAAAAAACAAACTAAAAGTTTAGTTATTAATAGATGTGTATATATTAATATTTAAATATATAGTAAAAAATAGGATTTTAAAAGAAAAATAAAGTAAAATAAAAGAAAAACAGTAAAAAAATATTTTATTTTACAAGTAAAACCGGCACATCAGAATTTCTTAAAAGTCTTTCTGTTACTGAACCGATTTGGTGGTCGCTAACATTAGTATCTTCAAATGATACAAATCTCTCATTATCTGAACCCAATGCGCTGATTACAACCAAATCTGCACCGGTTTGATTAATGATAAATTTCATGTCCCTTAAAGCATCTGCAGTCAGCAAATGTTCAACGACTTCAACATCATATTCAGCTGCCTTTTTTGTGATTTTAGCTAAAATTGCATCACCACTGTCCTCTTCAGAATCATAGCTGCTAAAAGAAAATTCTTCCAAAACATGAACAGCAGCTATTTTGGATGAAAATTTACGGGCTATTTCAATAGCAACATCAGCTGCCTTATACCCATATTCAGATCCGTCTACAGGAACACAAATAACATCAAACATTTATTCGCTCTCCTTCAAATAGCTTGCATGACAGAAATCAATGAAGTTATCAACGATTTTATCCATATCCTCACTGTCATCAATTATTTTTCCATCATCCATAAATAAAGCCCTGTTGGATAATTCCTTAATGAAATCAGTATTATGGGAAATCATAATAATTGTAATTCTATACTTTTTAGATATCTTTTTAAGTGAATTGGTAACAATTCTTAATGTAATCGGATCCAAATCACCGAACGGTTCATCTAAAAGTAAGAATTCAGGTTTTGAAACCAATATTAATGCAAGCATTACACGAACCTTTTGACCTCCAGATAACTCATATGATTTTCTTTGTAAAATATCCAAATCCAAATCAAGACTTTCAAAAATATCTGCTACGGCTTCACGAGTAGCTGTTTCCGGAAATCTTGGGAATAAATCAGCCAGGATATCCGGTTCAAGACCAACCTGTTCCAGACGGGCTCTGGCTTCACTTTCCTGTAAATCTGTAAGCAAATAAAGTGAATCCAATAATTCATCACTAAGTCCCATCCTTTCAGCTCTCTGACGAGCTTCCCTAACAATATTTTGATTTTTATAACCTAAACGGGTAGCTAACTGATCCACTACAGTAGCGTAATGAGCAAGTGCAAATTCCTGATGCATAAATCCAAGCTTTGAACGGATTTTCATACGTCCCATACCTGCAATTGCAATATCATGCCATTCGCCGTCAACCTGATACAATACATCTCCGCTATCAGAATCATCAAGACCTGCCAACATACGAAGCAGAACCGTTTTTCCAGCACCACTAGGACCAATTAAACTTAAAATATTTTCTTTTTGAACTTTAAAGTTAATATCTTCAATTTGGAGTACTTCCCCACCAGTCAACAAAAAGAATCTTTTATATACATCCTTAACATCAACAACATCCTCATCAGTTGAAATGTTTTCAATATCTACAATAGGATCCATTCCACTCATAAATTCTTCTGTAATCTCTTCAGAAGTTCCCTCTTTTTTGATTTGTCCGTCTTCCATTAATATAACTCTATCGGCAAGATATTTTTGAACTTCGGGCAAATGAGAAACTACGACTACAGTAATGTTTAATTCATTATTGATATTTTTAACTGCATCAAGGATTTCTTGTTTTGTTTTAGGGCATGCCATTGTTGCAGGTTCATCTAAAAGTAATACTTTTGGTTGTTTTGCAAGTTGACGGGCAATAATTAATCTTTGTTTTTCCCCACCACTTAAAACTGAAGCATAATGATCTTTTTTATGGGTGAGTGATACCAATTCCAATATTTTATCCGCTTCTTCACCAAATTCACTTTCAGCAACTTCAAAATCAGTACTTCCCTCATCAAAGTATCTGCGCGCATATAATTTTCTCAAAACATTTTCACGTACGGTATCGGGCCATAATCCAAAAGACCTTTGAAGATGAATTGCAGTTACTTTTTTAAGTTCATTATAATAATATTGGGAAGAATTTTCATCAATGCTCACATCAGCAACTGTGATGCTTCCTTCATCAATATGTTCAACTCCTCTTAAAGCTCTTAAAAGTGTTGTTTTACCAGAACCACTTTTACCCATGATTCCAAGAATCTCACCTTCATTAACTTCAAAACTAACATTTTTAAGACCAACAACAGAGTTTCCATCCTCTAATTTATATGATTTACTTACATTTTCAACTTTAATCATAGTTCATGCCCCATTCATATTATACAAATTTTTATTAATAACCCTATTTAAAAATATTTATTGAGTTGATTTTAATGAGTTGTGAAAATAAAATTCAAGAGTATATTGATAGCTTAGAAAATGACAAATTGTTAATAGAAACACATTTTGCAAACATGGAAAAAGTAACTAGAGAAAATGAAAAATTAGAAAGAGATCAATTAATCGGACTATTATCTAACTTTAGTACTCTAAATATTCAATATGACCAGTTATGTAATGATTTAATTACATTTATGAAAATATTTAGACCTGAAACTGAAGAAATCAGACTCTACAAAACTGACGAACTTGTTGAATTATTGAATCAAAAAGCTAGTGATATTGAAAGTTAACTTCTATAATTTAAAGTTACCTGATTAGATGTAGTTGAATTTTCAGCTACAACCTCACCATTTCTTAAAAGCTGAATAACCATATTCTCAGAAGAACCGTCATATCTTTCGACTAAAACCTGAACTTTATCCCAAGCAGCAGCATCCAGTTTAATTATTTCATGACCATGACCATGTTTTTCTTGAGGATAATTTGAATCTCCTCCTTTGAAATACCAATCACCATCATATTTAACTTTTACTTCATAAGGATGGGAAGAACCTTTCTGAATATTATTATCTGCAACAACAACATTTAAAGAATCTTCATGGCTCGGCTGTGAAAAAGTATAAATAACCGAAAACAATACTAATGCAATAGCTATAATTCCAATAATTAAAGCAATTTTTTTTGCTGTTCCCATTTTCCACCCTTTTCCTCTTTGACCAGTAGGTGAACCATTTAAAATATAGGAACAGTTTTCACAATATGCAGATGATGAGAGATTATCATATCCGCATCTTGGACACTTTACCATAATTTAACCTATAAACACTTCTTTAAAAACTATTATTAAAAGTACTTATATTTAAAGTTAATGCAAAAATAAGCATTATCTGCAATTTAATGGTAATAATTGAAAACATTTAATGCAGATTTTTTTGTCATTCCATCAACTTTTTCCAAATCTTCTAAACTTGCATTTTTTATATTTTCAATAGTCCCGAATTCTTTCAAAAGATTGATTTTACGTTTTTTACCAATTCCTTTAATATCATCAAGACTGGATTGACTTATATTTTTACTTCTAAGCTTTCTATGATAAGTAATAGCAAAACGATGTGATTCATCACGAACCTGCTGAAGCAAATGTAGTGCTCTATTATTTTTAGGAATAATAATTGGCCTTTTTGAATTTGGAAGATAAATTTCTTCAAATTCCTTTGCAAGACCTATAATCGGAATGTGTGACAATTCTAACTCATCCAAAACTTCACAGGCCATACCCAACTGACCTTTACCCCCATCAATAACAATCAAATCAGGTTCAGGGTCCGATTCAATAAGTTTTAAACGGCGAGTCAGCAATTCTTTCATCATTGCAAAATCGTTAGGTCCTGGAGTTTCCATTTTAAAATGCTTATACATTTTTTTATTAGGTTTTGCATCTTTAAATGAGACTTTTGACCCAACTGCAAACTTGCCTGAAATGTTACTTATGTCATAACCTTCAATAACACGAGGCAATTTTTCAAGCTTCAAATATTTTTTAAGTTCGATTAAAGAATTTTCCAGTTTTTTCTTCTGATGTTTGATTATTTCAGCATTCTTTTCAGCCATTTTAACAAGCCTTAGTTTTACACCCTTTTGAGGAACTTTAATATGAACCTTATTACCTCTCAAATCACTTAACCATTCTTCCAGCAATTCTTTATCGTCAATTTCTTCACTTAAAAGAATTTGTTTTGGAACATGCCTATTATAACCATAATACTGTTGAATAAAAGAGGATAAAATCTCTGAAGTTGAATCATACTTTGAACCGCTCATCATAAAGTCGTCACGACCTGTGATTTTGCCGTTACGGATAGGCATGATTACAACATAAATTTCATGTTTACCTTGTGCAATAGCTATTACATCCTGATCCAAATCATCATCAACCAAATCAACAAACTGTTTTTCCATGATTTCTTCAATTGATGCAATTTGATCCCTTAAAACAGCAGCCTTTTCAAATTCCTCATTATTTGCCGCTTCCATCATTTCCTTCTTAAGGTTTTTTACGATAACAGAATATTTTCCCTGGAAAAATAAGTCTATCTTATTTATAATTTCAGCATACTCTTTTTCTGTGATATTTCCCGCACAGGGAGCGTAGCATAAATCAATCTGAGCATTAAGACAGGGTCCATTCATATTACGGCAGGTTCTGATTTTGAACAATGATTTTAAAAATTTAACTGTTCTTTTTACAGAACCCACATCAGTAAATGGACCATAAAAAACAGCATTTTTACTGATATTTCTTGTAATGACAAGACGAGGAAATTTTTCATCTGTTATTTTAACATAAGGATAACGTTTATCATCTTTCAGTTGAATATTATAACGAGGATGATGTTTTTTAATCAGATTGGCTTCTAAAATTAATGCTTCCTTTTCGGAATTAGTTATGATATATTCCAAACTATCAAAATGACTCATCAGAATTTGAGTTTTTGGTCTGTCCAGCTTTTCCCTAAAATAAGAGCGTACCCTATTTAAAAGATTTTTTGCCTTACCAATATAGATAATTTCTCCATCGGCATTTTTCATAATGTAAACACCGGGTTTTTTTGGCAGGTTATCTGGAGATGTGATTTTTGTAGACATTTAAAATACCTAGTTTAGCTCAACAATATCCTTGTCTAATTTAACAGTACTATCTGCAATCATTGAATCAAGAACACTTTTGATTTTAGATGAAGTTTTACGGGAAGTGGATTTGAATCCAAAGTTACGTGCAACTTCCCTGGTTAAACTTGCTGTTGTCACACTTTGTTTATGGGATAAAATAGTTTCAATGTTTTTAGCAATCTCTTCATCTGAAATTAGTTCTATTTTTGGTTTTTCCCTTCTTCTGATTACAACATCATTGCTTGATGCATCATATAAAAAGTCCCCAATTCTTATAATGTTACCGGAGTTTTCAGATTCTTTAATGCCTCTTAAAACTTGTTTTTTCATTTTAGAACCTGCCCTTTTAATATGGCAGCTGTCCTTTACTCTTTTAATTACTTCATTTACATGAATTGGACCTTCAACATTCACAATTTTATTAATAGAATTGGAAACATTGTCAATAGGTTGGGAGAATAAATCATCCTGTGAGTTTAAACCGAAATCATTGGCAAATTTATAATTGACGATTTCATCTTCAATTTTTCCTCGTTTAGGAAGTTTATTATCATCAAAAGCTTTTAATGTATTGTTAGATTTGAATCTTTCCTTTTCAATTTCTTTATAATCTTCATCAGCTATTTGAATAATATCCTCTAATGCCTGATCTTTTCTGTTTTCACGCCTTTCCTGTTCATGAATTGTTACAATGGTATCATCATCATTGGTTAATTCCTGCTTAAGTTTTTCCATTTGAAGTTCTCGTTCATATCTTAATTCCTCTTCCTCAGCAAATGTCAATCCTTCATCTTGAGGAACGTATTCTTCACCTTCATAATCCTGAATTGGAGTTAGATAATCATTTTCATCATATTCTTCAGTACGGTCTACAACAGAAACGTATCCCACAGGAGTAGGATTTTCAATTTCATTTAAAGACTTGTGTATATACTTTATATCACGTATACCACTTTTAATAGAATCTTTTACAGATTTATTTTTGTGTTTATCTTCATCATAGTATAAATTATTCTTTCTCAAAGGACTGTTAACATCATTAATACCCTTATAATAGGTAATTCCATCAGGTGATGTAGATATATTGTTAACATTTTGAGAATCATTTACATCAATATCATTATCTTCAATAGTTGGTTGGTTATTATTATCATTAGCCTCGAACTTTTGAGTATTTTCATCATCATTCTTATTTAATGTATCGGAAATTACATCATCAAAAGCTTTATTTACAAGGACTGAGGCAAGATTAGAAATATCTTCATCCCCAAGACTACCTTCAGGATTATTCTCAAAAGCTTCATCAATAATACGATTAAATTCTTTTTCTTTAACAGACTCATTTCTTGTCATACCAGATACACCACCAACATTTCTCTTAAATACCACTTTTAAATCATCATTATTTGAAATATCTTCATTATCCGGCTCCACATTTTTAATATCACCGGAAAGAATTTCAACTTCTACAACATCATCATCACTTGGTGCAGGTTTATAGTCATCAATATCTTCATCAATTATTTCACCATGAACAGTTTCCACTTCTTCTTTAGTTAAATTAAGTCTAGAAGAACCTCTAATAGCATTAGAAATCTTAGATTCACTTAAACCATTAGAATTTTTAGGTTTTCTATCACCAAATAATATATTTTTTAAAGGATTTACTTCAACAACTGGAGGTTCATTTTCATCATCAGAATAATCAATAGTACTTTCCTCATCATTACTATGATCTACATAAATATAATCATCATCAGAACCTAAATCCACTTTTACATCATCAGAAGAATCATCATCAGAACTTACATCATCAACATCCGAATCAGATTTATCTTCTGAATAATCAATGATACTTTCTTCATCATTACTATGATCTACATAAATATAATCATCATCAGAACCTAAATCCACTTTCACATCATCAGAAGAATCATCATCAGAACCTAAATCCACTTTTACATCATCAGAAGAATCATCATTTACACCTAAATCAATTTTATCATCAGAAACAGTATCATTAAATTCTTTATCAGATTTTACTTCAAAATTCTCTTCAATATCATCTTCCAAATCTAAAGCAGAATCATCTTTTTCATTTACCTGAGAAATATCTTCTAAATCAATACCACCAGCAGATTTATTGAAATTAACTTTATTTTTTGGTTTATATTCTTTTTCAACAGGCTCCGGCTCAACAACATCATCCTCAACAGAATCATCAACATCAGACTCAACAGATACTGGCTCAACAACAACATCCTCAACAGAATCCAAATCATCTTCCACAACAGAATCATCAACATCAGACTCAACAATATCTTTTTCTATAGAATCTGTTGAAGTATCTGTATCATCCTCAGCATTAAAAGAGTCATTATCCTCAGTCAAATCTTCAGTTTCTGAAATTTCTTCATCATTACTATGGTCTACATAAATAAATTCATCATCGTCAAGTTTTTCTTTAATTAAATCACTAACTTCTTCATCATCAAGTTCATCAAGATCATCATCGTGATTTCTGGAAAATTTATTTCTAATTGAAGATAAAATACTTCCACCAACTCCTTTAGAAATACTTGAAGCAAATTTAACTTTAGAAGAAAGAGAATCTTCATCTATTTCCTCTTCATCTTCTTCTTGGAGTTTTTCTTCGAGTTCTTGTTCTGTATCCTGAACATCTTCGCTACTGTCTTTATCACTTGCATGTGTATCTTCATATTCATCTTCATCACCATCATCATTTAAATGATTATCAGAATCTGTTAACTCATCTATTACTTCATCAAAACCAACAAAAGCGTCTTGATCAATTTCCTCTTCTTTAACATTCAAAGAGTCATCTAAATCATCAGTAACATCAGTTGTATCAGACAAACCAGAATCCTCATCAATATCAGCAACATCATCAGAAACTAACTCATCATCAGAATTAAATGAAATATCCTTTTCGCCATCAATACTGCCGGAAGAACCTAAATCTTCCTTAACATCAACATCATCAGAACCTAAATCCTTATCATCATCTTGGAAAATAAAGTCATCATATGCACTAGTTTCTCCATCAATATCAACAAACTCACTAGGAGATTCTATTTCAATATCATCCTTAACTTCATCATCCTTAACCTCGACGAACTCACTAGGTGATTTTTCATGAACAAACTCCAAATCATCTTCATTTTCGAAGTCATCTTCAGAATCTTTACTTACAAAGATGATATCATCATCAAAATCAAGGCCATCAGGTGATATTACTTCAACATTTTCTCCAAGACTTGCTGCTTTTGCTTCAGCCTCTTTTTGTCTTTGTTCTTCAAGCTCTTTTTCACGTTGTTTTCTTAATTCTTCAACTCTTTTTTCAGCCTCAATTCTACGTTTTTCCTCTTTTTCACGAGCAATTCTTTGTTCTTCACGAGTTTCTTTAATTGATTTTTCGATGAACTCCAATAATTTTTTACGACCCAAATCACGATTTCTATACCAGTCAGTGGACCATAAATGATATAATTTCCATCCAAGTCCTTCAAGAACTTGTTCACGAAGCCTATCACGGTCACGTGCAACTTTACTTGATGCATACATCTTTCCGTCAGTTGTTATTCCTAAAATATATTTACCTGGATTTTCTTCATCAACAATAGCCAAATCCACTCTAAATCCAGCGCAACCAATTTGTTTATCGACAACATAACCATTCTCTTCTAAAAAGCTTGCAATCGCATCTTCAAATGGTGCAGCTGTGTGTTCATCCTGAGTATGAGTACCCATAGTTAAGTTTTCGGCATATTCCAAGAATTCTCTTAAAGCTCTTACTCCATGAGGAGGATTGGCAGTTAATTTCATACTTGAAGCTTTAAAATTGGAAAATACAACACATTTTTGTCTTGCACGTGTGATTAATACATTTAATCTTCTTTCACCACCGTCCTGATTTAGAGGACCGAAGTTGAGTGACATTTTCCTTTCATTATCAAAACCATAACCTACACTTATTAAAATAACATCCCTTTCATCCCCTTGAATTGTTTCAAGGTTTTTAACAAAGAATCTTTCATCTTTATTTTCAGATAATAATGGTTCAAATTCTGGTCTTTCACGACGTTTTTCTTCTAATTTTTCTAAAATTGCATTTTTCTGCGCAACAGAAAATGTTCCAACACCCAAACTTTTTGTATCTCCATATCTGTCAAAATGATCAAATATTGCCTCAACAACATCTTCTGCTTCTCTTGGATTTGCAGATGATGAACCTCTTTCATATGCAGTATCAGGATTGTAATGGAATTTTAATCCCAAATCAGGATCATTATGAGAAGGTGAAGGATAAACAAGTAATTCATTATCGTAAAATTCTTTATTGGAAACGTTAATTAATGATTCATGACGGCTCCTGTAGTGCCATTTAAGCATTTTTACAGGGAATGATAATTTACATAAATGCAGGATACTTTCCATATCAAGTGATGTTGCTTCTTCTTCATCACTTTCTCCACTAGCCATTTGGTCAAAGAATGATGTTGGTGGTAATTGTTGAGTATCACCCATTACAACAGCAGTCTTACCTCTCATAAATGCACCTAATGCATCTTCAGGTTTTACTTGACTTGCTTCATCAAAAATAACTACATCAAATTGCAATTCTTCATTTGTAGGATCAAGGTATTGTGCAACAGATAGCGGAGACATCATGAAACAAGGTTTAATTTGTTTAATCATACCTCCTGCTTTTTCTAATAATTTTCTAACTGGCAAATGTCCGCTTTTTCTTGTAAATTCTCCTGCAAGTACTTTTGCCTGAGGATTTTCTGTAGCACCAAATATTTGTGGAATATTACTATTTAATTTATGGAAAATTCTTTTACGGTTTAAAACCAATATTTTCTTATCTAAATCTTTAAATTCCCTTATTCTATTTTCATGTAATTCTCCAATAAATGTAGCCAATTCATGATTTTCAACAAATAAAATATTAAGTAGTGAATCTGCAAAGTTTCCTTCAACCAATGCTTTAACATCATCTTTTTTAACATTTCTCTTTTCTATTGAATCAACAAACAACTCTGCAATAGTTCCTTCTAAAGAATTTTTAGTATTTAGATATTGTGACCATAAATGAAGACTGGATAACTGGCCTCTCCAGTTATATAACTGTGTCTGCCATTCTTCGAAAGGCACATCATTTGCACCTTTTTTAAATATTAATTTACTTCTTGGATTTAGTTTTGATTTTAATTTATTTAAATCATCACTAAAGCGTTTTCCAGAATCAATATAGTCAACCAAATCTCTTTCAGGATTGATTTCAAACAAATCTTTAGATAAAAGGTCTATGGTATTTTGTGAAAATATTCCTTCTCTTGTAAGGGCACTGAATTGAGTCATCCATTGAGCAATAGCTTTTAAATCATTTATATCTGCATTTAAATGCCAGTACCCCCCATAATATTTTTTACCTAATGCTTCATTAGCTTCCAAATTCTTTTTAAGTTTAATGGCTATTTTAGCTTTATTCAAATCATCAATAATTGTATTGACATCATCCTGAACAGGATAATTATAATACCTCTCAACAAGCTCCAAATGCTGGTTGCCTTTAAAGAAACGGAATTTTTTATGGGATGCTTCATTTAAATCATAGATTAACCTGTCGATGTTAGCGTGATAGATATTTGGATTGAATTTATCCAATATTGGTGCAACTTTTTGGTATTTGGCCAATTCCTGTATTAACCTGTAAGGATCATCATTATTATTATCCCATGCCCCGGATTTTAAAATCTGACCGTCAATCAACTCTGAATTTTGAGTTTTAATAATATCAAATGCTGATAGTGACTTTTCAAATTCATTTAATGTATCAGGCATTTTAATACCGTAAATATCATATACTCTTCCACGTTCAATCAGAAATGCGTCAAGAGACTTTAATGTGTCATTAATCAGCATTTCTATTTCTCTTAAATCAGCCGGAAGTAAACTTTTTGGAGCACATTTGCTCCATGGATTTTCCTTAGAAATAGTCTGGTATAACTCTGCAACACTTTCAAGAGCCAGAATAGTATCATCCAAATCCTTTAAAGTTACATTTTCAGGATAATTAAATCTAACTAACGGCATCATAGCTTGTTTTCGTGCAAAATGATCATCTGCAGATTCTTTCATCCCATACAGTTGAAATGCGGATAAATTTACTGCAAAAGCAGGTCTATGAATTACACTAGCATAATCATCCAACTGCCTTTTTAATGTCTCCAACTTTCTAATTGTCTGGTCAATATTTAAAGTATCGACAGCCCTTACTGTAGTGGCTTTTTGAAGGTCTTTTAAGAATTTTTTACGTCTGGTTTTATGAGAATGCAACTCTAAAACAAACTTGCCCAAACCTACATTGGTTAACCTGTCCTTTACAACATCCAATGCCGCCATTTTTTCTGATACAAATAAAACTGATTTGCCTTCAGCAAGCAATTCAGCAATCAAATTAACAATTGTTTGTGATTTACCTGTTCCCGGTGGTCCTTCCACAACAAGATTCCTTCCTGATTTAACATCCTGAATTGCTGCAATTTGAGATGAATCTGCATCCAAAACCTGATACATTGTCTGATAATCCAATTGTGAGTCAATATCTTCTTCATTAAATGCCTCCACATTATTTTTAGCAGGATTAAATATGGCCTGTATCAATTCATTTTTAGTTAAATCAACATTGGACGCCCAACTATCCGGATTCAAATCATTATACATTACAAATTTTGTAAAACTAAAGAAACCTAAAGCAATCTTATAATTAACGCTCCATCCTTCCATTTTCATAGTTGCATGCTTAACTTTATCAATATAATGGTCTATTACTTCACCATACTTTTTAAATTCAAAATCCGGAAGTTCAATGCCTGCTTCAAGAAGTTTTGCTTTAAGTGAAATATTAGTTTGAATATCTTCTCCAGTCCATTCTAAATTAAATGATTCACCAACTTTTTTACGTTCCATTGAAACTGGAATTAAAACTAAAGGAGCTAAATTTTTTTGTTTTGGTTTGGATTTATCTATCCATTCCAAAAATCCTACTGCCAAATACAAAATATTATAACCCTGTTCCTGAAGCATTGTTTTAGCTTGGTTATTAATGTAATACAATCTTCTTTGAAGTTCATTTGGAGTTAAATCTGCTGCCAACTTTTTGTTTCCTTCTGAAAACTTACTAAAATCAAATGGAATATGATCCCACACTGAAGATTTTTCTTCTTTTTTATCTTTCTTATTAGCTACAAAATACATTTTATTTTCTTGTAAAACTAATGTTTGAAATACGTTTATTGGAGTTTGATTATTAATATTAATGGTTTTAGCCCTAGATTTAAAATTAAGCAGTTGATTCCTTAAAGTTAAATCTAATAACTCCTTACGTAAGTTTTCGAACTCCTTTTCGATTTTTTTATTAGTAGATGGATTTGACAACATGATGATCATTTATTTTAAAAATTCTTTCAATCATATATAATTATGATATCTTATATTAATAAAGTTTACTTATAATTATTTATCGCTTTTAAAAGGTCCAAAAAAGCGGAGTTTATCACTAGCTATTTTTGATGCAAAATTAGCTGATTTTAAAATAGAATTGGTGATTAATTTTTTAGAAATATAAGCTGCCGCATATGTATCACCACAGCCTGTTGAATCAACAATATTATCACATTCAACAGCAGGAATTTTGTACTCTTTATCTGCAAGCACTCGTGAACCTTTGCTTCCATTTGTAACAATTATTTCATTAATATTAATGTCTTTAAAATCAAAATTTTCAAATAAAATTTCAGCTTCAGATTCATCCAAAAATAATCCTTCAATATCGCAAATCAAATCTGTAACTTCAGGTGTCAATCTTAAAGAAAGTGAATAATTGTCATCATCAATTTTTTCAAAAGGATATCTTAAAAAACCCTGAAGAGACATGAAAACTGGTACATCAAATGATTTTAGATAATCGATTACCTCTTTAGGAAAATCATATACATTAAGAGGATTTATGATAAATGCATCAACATCTTTTGGCAAAATGCTACTTAAATCATTTTCAGTTATTGGAATATTTGCAAAATTACTGTATTGAAGGCGAAAATCATCACCATTAGGATATTCATTGATAAAATAATGAGTACAGTCCTTTTTTATTAATTTGACTTTATCAGGATTTGGAAAATCATTTATTAAACTGGCGTCACTGCAATTTGTAATAATCAAATAATCCTTGAAAAACTCTTCAAAAACAAAGGATTGAAAATAAACAGCCCCTCCTGTTTTTGACTGTTTATTATCTTTAGTAATAATTAAATCTTGGGTAACGGGACCAATAACAACCAAAGTCATAGAAATCCTATTTAGTCAAATTCTATTGTAATATCAATAACATGATATTCATTTGAAATGGTATAAATCTCCTTTTTAACTCTTTCTTGATTATTCACATCATCAATTTTAACTTTTAATGTCATGACTGAATCTATTCCATCAAGTGACCAGACATGAAAATCATCGATAAACATTACTCCATCAATAGCCAAAATCTTTTCCTTAAATTCAACCACATCAAAGTTATCGGGAGTTTTTTGAAGTAAAATCTCAAGAGATTTTAATAATGTTCTGCCTAAGTTAAATATTAACCATATGGCAATTCCTATAGAAACGAAAGGATCCAAGTAGCTTACATCTTGCCAAAATATTAAAATAATACTTAAAATAAATATTGCAACCCATTCAAAAATATCTCCTAGCAGATGATAGAAGATAGCTTTTTCATTAAATGTTTCACTACCATGGAGTCTCCATACAGAAATGGTTTTGAATACTAACCCTACAATACCGACAATAAGCATTCCTCCAGCATCAATACCTTCAGGAGAAAACAATCTGGATATGGATTCGGATAAAATGAAAAATGCCATTATAATAACAAATGTTGATGTAATAACTGCTCCCAAAATGGAAAACCTCTGGTAACCATAAGAAAAAGTGTCTGTGGAATCCTTTTGAGAAATATGGGCTAAAATCCAAGCAATGGCCATTGAAATTGTATCTGACATGTCATGAATACAATCAGCTAAAATTGCCATACTATTTGTTGCAAGACCACCAATTATAACAATTATATTGAATGTTAAATTCATGAAAAAAACAAACGCCAAATTTCGGCTAGCTTTTTTATGATGATGATGTGTATCAATTCTCATAATAAGTAAGTTTATCGATAATAGAATAAAAAATTTATTAAAAATAAAAATTAAAATAGTAATAAGTATCTTAAAAAGATATATAATATTTATATAATTTAAAAATTAAAAGAATAATAAGTGATATAAAATGGCATTAACTGGAACAACAATATTTTCACATATATTACCTGTAATTTTTGGATTTTTCGGATTATTATTTATAATATCTGGTGTTTTAGATGATAACAAACCTAAACTTGGTTTGGGAGTTGTTTTATTTGTTGTAGCTTGTGCTTTCCCATATGTTGTTTTAAGTTCCCTTCTTTAAATCTAAATAATACTTATCTCACCAGAATGTAGGCTAGTTCCTACCAATACTTTTTTTATACCCAATTCCTGCAGCTCACTTATTGAATCTTTATTTAGCCCGCCAGCAATTATTAACCTGTCTTTCATATCCTCAAATTCTTTTAACAATTCTTTATTGTATCCCTGATTTGTTCCAACACCTGTAATATCAAGAAGAATTATTTGTGTTGCACCAATATCTGCCAATACTTCCTTAAATTCATGAAGTGTCAAATCCAGATTTTTTGAGAATAACTCATTATTCTTTACATCAACACTTACTACAGTTCTTTCTTTTGGATACTTATCAAAAATTTCATAAAGATCATCCAAACTTTCTAATGTTTCTGTTGGAACAATAATTTTAAAAGCATAATCTAAGAAAAAAGAAAAGGATTCAGCATTTTTTACTCCAGCATCCAAAATTACTGGAACAATTGTATTAACCAATTTGATATCATTAATATTGTGACCATTACTTTCAATTAAATCCAAATCTGCAATATATAGTTCATCTGCTCCATTCAGTTTTAAACCTTGAGCAATTTCAACCGGATTAGATGATGGGGCAAAGACTGTTTGCAATGGTTGATATGTATCTCTTAAACCAGACTTACCACTTACTGCCTGACCATCTTTTAAATCTAAAACAGGTATTTTTTTAATCATAATATCACCATAATAATTAATTTAATTAATTGAGTATTTAATTTTTTAAAAAAAAAGCTAAAAACCATAGGAGGAAATTAGGCCGAAAATAATTTCAGCCTAATTTTGTTAATTAAAAATAATGATCAATTTGGGGGAGAATAAAAATTATTATTTTTAACCCTTGTTTAATATGTATAATAACATAGTATATAAAGTTACCTATATTTTATAAAAATTAAATCATACTTGAATAAATAATTT
>NZ_JAZRJY010000141.1:0-23466 GCF_045646045.1 Methanobrevibacter sp.
TTTATCACCATAAACAGTAGAATTACTTATTTTTCCATTAACATTGAATGTGACAATACTTCCTTCCGGAAGATAGTTACCTTCACTATCCAATACAGTTACATCATAGGTTGTTCCATCACCGTAAACTTTAGTAATATCGGTACCATTAATGGTAGATAAAACAGTAACAGTTGCATTAGCTGACTTGTCTTTAAAAGCAACGGTTACAGGATATTCACCAGGATTCAAATTAATGTTTAATACAGCATTACCATTTTCATCAGTAGTTTTATTGTATGTTACGCCATTGATAGTAATTTCAACTGTTTTATTTGGACTAGGATTTCCTTTACTATTAACTACACTAACATTTAATGCTTCTTTTCCATGATAATACTTAGTTAAACTATCAACCAAAATTTCAATGTCATTGACAATTAAATTATCTTCACTATTTTTAGTTACATTATTGAAGTTGTCATCCCCAGAATATGAAACAGATACCTTATATTCACCAGGCATTATAGTATCAGAAATGGTAATTGTTTCGTTTAAAGGAATGTCTGTAAATGTATAATTTTGCTTTTCACCAATTAATGTTATATTAACTGTTCCTGTTGCATTTTCATTATAAGAAAGATTAATAGTTGCATTATCACCATAATCAATCTCATAAGGATCAACTACCACAGATAATCCCGGGTCAACTTTAGTGATTTCCAATTCAATAGTATCATAAGCATCTTCAACAGATGCAGTTACACTACCAGTTCCACACAAAGTTGGAGTGAATTTTAATATATCACCAAATTTAGCGGTTTTTTTATCAACATCACCATTAGTTGAAGTGATTGTTAAATTAACCGGTTCTAATCGAGTATCATCATATTTTTCATCAGTAGATCCTGTTTTATTATTGTACACGAATAAATTAAATGCAATTTCAGATGTTTCCAAATAGGTAATTGATTCAGGATTGGCTGTAGCATTTAAGAACAACCATACATCACAGACCATAGGTCCATCTATACTTGGTCCGTCTTCATAATTGGTTGCATTATGTCCAAACCAGTTATTAGTAACATTTAACATATCATTATTAACAATACTGGAAACGATATCATAATCCTTCTCATTATTCAAGAAAATATTATCATATATTTTAGTATTACCGTTTTCAACATAAATAATTGAATTTGCAGTATTATTTACAAATAATGAATTAAATATTGAATCATCCTGACTATTATCATAAATAGAAATAATAGCCCCATTATTAGCAGAATTACCTATGGAATTACCTATGAAGTTAGAATTTATTTCATTATTAACAGAATTTACATCTAAAACAATTGCAGCACCATTAGGAGCTTTATTTCCTATAAAATTAGCATTGATTTTGTTATTAGAACAATCTACATCTCCCATAACACAAATAGCACCACCAAAGTTTTTAGCGGAGTTATTTATAAAATTACCTGAAATATTATTATTAGAGAAATAATAATCTGGCCAACCAAATATTGCACCACCATATTTAACAGCAGAATTATTTGTGAAATTGGAATTTATTACAGTGCCATCCATCTCCCATACACCAATTGCACCACCACAACCTTCATTACCTTTAACATAATTATTTGTGAAATTGGAAATAATTTTATTATTAATAGATTCACCGATAAAAATAGCACCACCATAATTAGCAGCAAAATTATCATTAAAATTAGCAGTGACATTTATATTTTCACCACGGGAATAAATCTCAATTGCACCACCAAACCCTTTATTTGCTGAATTATTATTAAATTCTCCACCAATATTGGCATTAATCAAATCAGCACGAATATATATTGCGCCACCATCTGAATCAGCAGAATTATTTTCAAATTTCCCTGAAATTTCAGCATTTTCAATAGTACCTATAACACAAACAGCTCCACCTTCATTTGCCTTATTATCAGTGAAATTACTCATCAAATTAATATTAATAGCATCAGTATTTTTAGGATAAATCATTAATGCTCCACCCTGATATGCAACATTTCCTACAAAATCAGCAGCACAAATTAAATTATTAGCATTCCCTATATAAATTGCACCACCCATAGAAATTGCACCATCTTGAGAGAGATCCACTGGCCCGTAGTTATTAATGAAACTTCCAGAAATATTGGTATTTTCCAGATTTAATATATAAATAGCACCACCACTAATTGAATCTCCACTACCTGAAATATGATTGGCTACATAATCACCGTCAATATCATCACTAACTGATTCAGAAATATGAATAGCTCCACCATTACTGTTTTCACCATTAGCAGTGTTATTTTCAAAATTACCTCTATACTTATTATTTCTAGAGTTAATTAAGTAAATTGCACCACCCATAGATGCTGTATTATTTTTAAAAGTACCTGAAATGTTAGAATTTTCAATACTCTTTGCAATACAGATTGCACCACCATACCTAACAGCAGAATTATTAATAAACTCCACATCAATATTAACAGAGTCTACTATAGAGACAAAGAAAGAAACTTCTTTAATAAAAATGGCACCACCATCATTAGCAGCATTATTATTTATAAATCTTCCACTGATATTAGTATTAGTAAAAGTATCCACATAATAAACTGCACCACCATCATATGCAGTATTATTTATAAAAGTAGCATTAATTTTATTAACGTCAGATGCTGATCTAAAATAAAGTGAACCACCAAAAGATGCATTATTGCCTATGAAAACACCAGTAATATTGGATTTATATAAAGAAGGATAAAAATAAATTGCACCACCACCATAAAGGTAATAATTAGTAGTGGAAATTATGGTATTATTTTTAAAAATACCCCCTATATTAGTATTGATTATGTTAGAAAGAATAGCAATTGCACCACCTGCACCATCATCACCATTTATATAATTACCTGTAAACTCAGCATTGAAATTGGAATCTATAACCTCACTCAGTAAATCAATTGCACCACCCCAAGCATTAGGGGCGTTAACGGAATTATTTATAAATTTTCCATTAAAAGTAACATTTTTAACTTTAGTATCTTTTCGTGCGAAAAATATAGCTCCCCCACCATTACAAAAAGAGTATTTATCAGATAAAAAGGTATTATTTATAAATTCACTGTTAAAAATAGAGTTGGTAACATTACCAATAAAACAGATAGCACCACCACCAACAGCATCAAATTCTGAATGTGCAATGGTAGATACCATACTATTATCCTCAAATTTACTATTGAATGTACAATTGTCAACATTACCCATAAAACAAATTGCACCTCCACCAATACAGGCATTAAACTCATTAACCGTTACGGTATTATTAATAAATGTTGCATCAATGTGACTATTTATTAAACCATAAGAGAAATAAAGTGCTCCTCCACCAAAAGAACCTGGATTAGTATTATTTCCATTTTTAAAGGTTATTCCTGTAACATTAAATTCATTTACATTAATAGTAAAAATATTGCTTAAATATTGAGCATCAAATATTACTTCATCGTTTCCCCAGTTAACCAGATTCAACTTTTTATTAATTACCAAATTTGTATTATTCTCACCGGTGTATGTTCCACCAGCAATATAAATTGTATCCCCATCATTAAGATTAGGAGAATTAAAGGTTTCATTTAAATTATTGAATGGATTACTTTGTGATCCATCTCTATCAGCACCAGTATTGCTGGCATTTACATACCAGCTATTACCAGCAGCCAAAATTTGTTCATCATTTGATACGGATAATGTATCATTACTTACATCATCCAAAGATACTCCCAAAGTACCTCCGGAGACATCTGAAATCATATCAACATTATCCCCAATTGTTTGATTAAAATCTTCGCTAGCTGACACACTAGCTAAAGAGACTAAACAAAACATGATTAAGAATAAACTAAAAATATATTTCGACTTCATGATATGTCCATCCTATTTTTTAATAATAACAATATTTAACATTAATGTTATTGGATTTAATTTTCCAACAACATGAAATAACAAACATTATTATGAAAAATATTTTTGTCATTTTAAATAAAAAAGATTTTCTAAAAAAAATTATATCAAGAAAAATTGAATGATTTCTTAATTTGAAATAAGATATGTGACAGTTTGATTTTCTATCTAAAATCAAAAAAATAAGTAATAGAGAAAAATCCCTATTCTTTCTCAACAACAACAGCAGTTCCGTAAACTAAGATTTCTTGCATTGATTGAGAAATTTCATTTGAATCGAATCTGATAGCCACAATAGCATTTGCGCCTAATTCTTTTGCATGTTCAATTGCTCTAGTTAATGCTTCGTCACGGGATTCTTCCATCATAGTAACATACTGTCTGATTTCACCACCGAAAATGGATTTGACTCCAGCACCGATTTGACCACCGGCACCTCTGCTTCTAACAGTTAAACCATAAATAAAACCTTTAGTTTCAACAATTCTAAATCCTGGAATATCATTTGCACTTGATATTGGAAATTCATTTACAGATACCATATTTTCACATGCTTAATTCAATGATAAATATTTTAAAAATTATAGTTTATAAAGTTTTTTTACAAATTACCTAAATGTATCATTTAAGAGGAAAACTACAGCAAAACCATATCTAGGATAACAAATAATCATATAAGAAGCATTACAACTGCAATAATATAATTATCTTGTCATGCTCTTTAATAATTGAATTTAATTTCATTTAAAATTTTTTGAAGATAGGACTTTTTTAAAACGAATTCTCTAATATTTACCGATTTATCATTTAAAACAATGGTTTCATTTAATCGTTTTGCAGCTAAAAACTTAGTATCGCCCTGGCGCAAGTTACAGGCATTACCATTTTTGATTTTGCCTGAAATCAAATCATAATCTGCTTTTAAATTATCCAAATCCGAAGTAATGTCAAATACTTCAATATCTGTAATTTGGCCTTGAAAATGCCAGAAAATAAATATTTTTCTAAAATAAATCAGTTCATCAAATGAAATGACATTATTATAATCAATAATATCCAATTTAAATGGATGTATGGGATATCTCTGACCGCAGTTCTTATATTTGTATTCCAGGATAGCTACCTTAAAATCAATGCTTTCTAATGACTTAATAATTTCACTATCAATTTCAGAAATAGATTTTCCAATCAAACTTTCCAATTCATCCATTTTATCAAAAAAAATAAAAAAAAGAGTAGAATTAATCAAAGTTAATTCCAGTAATTCTTAAACCACCATAATGGGATTTATATTTAATGTTCAATCCGATTAATAATGGAGTGATTTTTTCAATTATTCTTGCTTTTTCTAAAATACCACAGTCAATGGTTTTGATTCCAGGTATTTTATTAATTAGTTCTGCAGCAACCTCTTTGGATTCCTTATCATCACCGGCAATTAAACAGTCACAGTCAATTTCAGCAGGAATATTGGATAAGTGAGAGTTTGAAATATTACAGAAAGCACAGATTACCTTTGCACCGGTTCCTTCAAGGATAGATGCAGTTCTTTCAGCAGCAGATCCTTCCATCAAGTCAATAAATCTGAATGGTTTTCCACCAATAGCAGTTTCCAATGGTACTGTTGCATCCATAACAATTTTATCTTTACAGAATTCCTTAATTCCTTCAACGGTTGGTTTTTGTGCAGCCAAAGGTACTGTGATGATTAAAATGTCACCTTCGCGAGCAGCATCTTCATTTGCCATACCACACATAGTTGATAAATCATAGTCAGCTAAATCTTTTTTTGCTTGTTCAACAACTTCTAAAGCTTTTTCTTCTTTTCTAGAACCAATTATAACATCAACACCTTCAATTGCCAATCTTTCACCAATACCAAGGCCTTGAGGACCGGTTCCACCAATAATACTAACTTTCATTTTATCACCACTTAATAATTTATAAATACTTGTATAAAATTGTTATTAATTAACTCAGAAATAATAATAACATTATACAAAAAATAATATGATTAATAATAATTCACTCTTTTTTTTCATACAATAATCCGCCAGCAAAAATTAAGTATTCAGGCAGGCGGTTGTTTTGTGCATATTGTATTTCAAAGCCAAATATATCTTCAATACATTGATCTACATTTCCACCTAAAGATTCAATGGAATACCTCATTTTAAATGGCATTTTACAGGGCATGCCAAATTCACGGGTACACTTCATGCACAGATTACATTTTCCTAAAAACAAAGCATAGGAATTTTCATCTTCCAGAACATAAATTTCATTCATTAATTTAATTTTCATCCTTTCTAATCTTTTTAAAATAAAATCAAGTTCCTTATCGGAATATTCATTTGATAATTCATCATCATCAAAATCAATTTTAAATGCAATGAGTTTAAACTTATCATAAGAATTCCAAACATCCATTACATCAAAATCAAAAGGAGGACAACTCCAATTTTTTTCATAATCTTCACAATCCTTACAAAGTCCTTGAAATTTTTCAACATCCACATATCTTTCAACAAACTCTGCAACATCCACATCAGCAGTGAGTTTACTAATTCCCTTCATGTTTAAATATTTTAAAAAAAATGTTAATAAATATTTCTAAATAGAAAAAAATGAATAAAAAAAAGAAAAAAGAGTTTAGGTTTATTCAACATCAGAGTATAATAAACCAATAGCTCTATTAGTAAATAATAAAACAAATGATTGTCCAACTAAACATGCAACAATTATACCAACAAATGGTATTAATGTAATTAAACCAATAACCAAGCCTATTAAAGCAGAAATACATGCTAAAACAATGAAAAATGCTATTAATCTTAATACTCCTATTTGTTTGATATCATCGACTATTTGACCGAAAGCAAAAGCTTCACCAAAAGTACCATATTTAGCCAATCTACATATTGCAACTGTTTCAAATAAACCAAATATTATAAATAATATAATAGCAACAACAGCGACAATTGAAAAACCGGAACCTAATGCAGCCCATGTTTCAGGAGGGATTGCATTTAAAGCAGCAGTTGCTGTAGTGGCATTATTAATAGCAGTAAGAGAAGATTTTGGAAGAGTGCTAATAGCTGATCCTAATGAAATAAAACCAAGGAAAGATACAATAACAGTAGGAACTATATAGTAAACGAATGTAACGATAAATGATTTAATACCATCAACTATGTTATTAACCCAATCAAAAGCGGGAATTTCATCATTCAAACTAATAGATTCTCTTTTTACACTCAATCCATAACCTAAAGTTAATATACCAATTATAATACTGATAATTGACCATACTGTTGAAAAGGTACTATTATAAAAACCAAACATTGCAAGTATAGCCGGTACACTAGATACTAAAAGTACAACACCCAAAATCAATAATTTTTCATATTCTGAAAATGGATATTTTAAAGCATTTGTAAATATTTCTCCAAATTCCATAATTTTACACCTTCTAAATTTATACTCAAAAAGAGTTAATTATATTTTACAAATAACTAGTATATAAAAGTTATAGTTAAAAAATACAAAATTTGGTAAAAAAAATAAAAAAAAGTAAAAAAAAAGTAAAAATAGCTATCAAAAAATAGCTAATTAAAATTATTCATCTACACCAAAGGATTTTTTAAGTAAATCTGCATTTACAAATCCTTCTTTATATATATTTCCAGTAGTTAAATCATTGATAACAACTTCAGCTGGAGCAAACATTCCTTTATCTATTTTATAGAAGTCGAATTCTGCTTCTTTAAATACATCAAAGAATGGTTTTCCATATCCATCCGCTGCGGATGATGGTAATTTTGCAGCAACATCAGCAATGTCATCATTTTCATCAGATTCAACATAGTAGTAAGTTCTTCCACCGAATAAAACAGCGTCATTTGTTTTACCCATTGCTTTTAATCCGTCAGGATCAATTGGTGCGATAGGAGCAATACCTGCAGCATGTTTTACTTTTGTTACATCAAATTTAATAGCTTCCAACATCTTATAAGTTCCGTTTTCAACAACTCTTCCGGAAATTTGAATAGATCCAACTAATGAAGAAGTAGGAGCTACAAGCAAGTAAACGTTTTTAACGTCGACATTACATTCATCAGCAATGTATTGTGCAACGTCTTCACCAGGCAATACATCAGCTTCTAAAGTTAAAATAGCCAAATCAGCATCTTTATCTTCATAATCAATTTCTTCATAAGTTTCAGCCGGTTTTAAAGCAATAGCACGAGCTGGACCAGAACCTAATGCAAAGAAATCTCCAACACTAACAGACCAACCTGCTTTTTGAGAACCTAAAGTTGAAATAGAAGGGGAGTCGGTTTTAATTTTTACAGAAGGAAGTGCGAATTTTTCAGACAAGTCTCCAGGAATTGAAATTCCAACATCTGCAAGTCCACCAAGACAAACTTTAGTATAAAGTTCACCTGCTTTAAAACTTCCATCTACATTTACACCACAATCTAAAACGGTAGCACCGTTATCTAAAGTAGATACTGCGATGGTTAATGCATCTGCTTTTTCAATCATTACATCTACGGTTTTTTTAGCTTCTAAGTTTACACTTACCATCATTTAACCTCGAATAAATATTAAACTTACAATGTAAGTTATTATTTAAAATTATTGTTTTATTATTATTTATATTTGCCTAAAAATTTCTAACATAGATATAATTAATATTTATCGAAATGTACTTTTGATTCATCAAATCTCAGTTTAGGCTTACTTTCCAATGCAGGATACCCAATACAAATCACAGCAAATGGAATGCAATTATCGGGGATTTTTAAATAATCCATCAATTTTTTACTGCGGTCTTCTATCGGATGAAAACCCAACCACACTGCACCCAGACCTTCATAAGTTGCCTGAAGCAGTATATTTTCACAGCATGCACCCAAATCCTGTTCAATCATAGATTCTATTTTTGCTTCATTCAAATTGCCTAAAACAACAATCAACCTTGAAGCTTCAGCTGCAGGTTTAGCGAACTTATGCATTTCAGAAATAGCTTTCTTATCTTTTTCATTTTTAACAACAATGAATTCCCAAGCCTGCTGGTTACATGCAGAAGGTGCCTGCATACCTGCCTTGAGAAGGTTTCCAATCTGTTCATCTGTAACTTCAACATCACTGTATTTTCTAATTGAATGTCTTTTAAAAATCGGATTCATGATTAATAATTATACCTTTATCTTTAAGTCTATTTCCATTAAGGAAATGAAATGCTTGATTCATAATTCCAATAGCTAATGACAAAACTCCATTCTATTTGAAGAAAAAATCAATAATCTTGATTGTATTGAAAAATCAGCATGATTTACATTAACTCATGTGGATAATTAATGCTTTTTACCGTTAATAATCTCTTCTATCTCACGGTTGGCATATGGAAAATCATTGACATCAGTCAAAATATGAATTTGATCACCATAATTTATTTTAAAGTCTTCTTTTGCAATAACATAACTGCCATTTCGAATAACAGACACTACAATTGAATTTTTAGGAAATGGAATGTTTTGAATTTCAACATCAATGTATTTGCAGTCCAAAGGAACCATATACTCAGACAAAACATGTCTTGAAGGTTCGGGAGTGAATTTTTCCTGACGTTTTTCCAATAACCTATCCAGTAAAGCTTCATAAATCGGTTCATTACCAAGAAGTGTCGGTACAATATATGCTATTAGGCAGACAACAAGCATTGCAACCAATGATTCAGTTGATCCGCTCATCTCAGAAATTAAAACAATACCTGTAATAGGTGATCTGACTGTTGCTGTGAAAAATCCCGCCATTGAAATAATAATAAACTTATAAACCAATAGATTTTCAAGACCGCAAATCGGAATGAATATTGATGCAAAAATAGCCCCAATATAAGCTCCTAAAACCAAAATAGGTAAAAATATGCCTCCAGGAGCACCTGATGAAAATGAAAATATGGAAAATATATATTTTCCGACAAAATAAATTAAAAGCAAACCTAAAGAAGGAATAGTTGCATCAAATAATCCCATCATATAATGTCCGCCGCAGCTTATTTCAGGCATTATCAAAGCAATAACACCAGAAACAAGAAATACAGAAACGAATTTTACTTCCAAACTTAAATTTGGTATTTTAGCCCATAAATCTTCTGCTTTTATCATTCCAACATTATAAATATAACCAAGCAATCCCAAAATCAAACCCAGCAAAATCAAAAGCCAGTATGAAGAAAGAGGAATGTTTGATATTTGAAATGTCAATGCTGTAGACTGACCGAAAATCATTTTTGATATAAAATCAGAAACAATTGCTGATACCAAAGCTATAAAAACCAAAGTTTTATCAAAACCATGATTGATTTCTTCCAGTATGAATATAACACCTGCCAACGGAGCATTGAAAGCTGCAGTGATACCGACAGCAGAACCAACAAGAATCAATCTTAGCTCATCAGTTTTTGATTCTTTGAATATTTTAGAAACACCCTTACCAGCCATTGCACCAATCTGGACAGACGGGCCTTCAGGACCAAGAGACAATCCACCAAGAGCTGTGAAAACACCACCTACGATTTTAGCAAACAATGTTTTATACCAGTTGACATCTAAAAATCCTTTAGTTTCAGCATTAACCTGAGGAATACCACTTCCCATAGCATCTTTTTCCCAACGCATCAGAAAAGCAGTTAATAAACCCAAAATAATCAAAAATATGAAAAATAGTGCAATGTATAAAATATTACTGTTTATAATTGTCAAATAGCTTCTTAATATATCTTCTGAGCCATACAAAAGAAATCTGTAGAGACATACCATTAAACCTGAAAAAATTCCGACCAATATTCCCTGTATTGTAAGTTTAAAAATATGTCTCGGGTTTTCAACGATTGATTTAAATGTATTTTGCACTTCTTTCATTAATAATAATATTAATGTTTATAAATTAAATAATTTATTATAATGAGAAATCAAGCCACATTTAAAAGCGAAAAATAGTAAAATTAAAAAAATAAAAGAAAAAAATTAGATGTAACTTTCATCTTTTTTTCTGAAGTGAGCTTGTGGGTGATCACATAACGGACAAACTTCCGGAGCTTCTTTTCCATAATGGATGTATCCACAATTGTTACATTTCCATGCAATTTCTTCATCTTTCTTAAAGACTTTGCCTGCTGCAATCTTATCAGACAATGCATTGTATCTTTCTTCGTGAGCTTTTTCAGTAGCTGCAGCAGCATCAAATAAATCTGCAATATCATCTAAGCCTTCTTCACGTGCTTCAGCAGCGAAGTTTTTATACATTTCTGTCCATTCTTCATGTTCGCCTGCAGCAGCATCGGCAAGATTATCAGTTGTAGGAGGTACTTTACCGCCATTTAACAGTTTAAACCAGATTTTTGCATGTTCTTTTTCATTATCTGATGACTCTTGGAAAATATCCTTAATTTCTACATAACCATCCTTTTTAGCCTGTGATGCATAAAATTCATATTTAACACGTGCTTGAGATTCGCCTGCAAGTGCAGTTCTTAAATTTTCTTCAGTTTTTGTACCTTTTAAATCTACCATAATTTCAACCTCATAGTCTTTAATTTAATTATAATTTTAATCCAATATATTTTTAGCGATTGAAAATTCAATCATATAATTTTTTATTTTTCATTTAGTTTTAGCAATATTTATTATAAATAAAATCAATAAGTTAAATATAAAATCAATATAAAAGTGATTAAATGGACAGAGAAGCAAAAAAACGTATGCGCGAAATAACTGCAACATTGAGAAAATACGGTTTTGGTAAACTTCTAAACAAAGGCATCAAAAACAAGATTTTTCCGGCAAAAGAAGAGGAAGAATACAGTCTTTTAAACGATCCAGAGCTTCCGGTTAAATTAAGATTAGTTTGTCAGGATTTGGGAACATCATTTATCAAATTAGGACAGTTATTAAGTACAAGACAGGATATTGTTGGAGAGAAAATAGCTAAGGAATTAGCCAAATTGCAGGACGATAATCCGCCAGTTAGCTATGAAGAAATTAAAGAAACAGTCGAAAGTGAACTTGGAGCAAATATTGAAGATATATTCGAATATTTCTCTGAAGAAAGCCTTTCAACAGCTTCCATTGGACAGGTTCATGAAGCAAAACTGAAAACTGGTGAAAAAGTAGCTGTTAAAGTCCAAAAGCAAGGAATTACAGAAACACTTGAGTCAGACCTGGTTATCATGAAACATCTTGCCCAATTAGTTCACAAACATAATGATGAATTAAGAGGATTTAATTTGCCGGGAATTATAGATGCATTTGACCATTCCATCCATATAGAAATTGATTATATCAACGAATTACTAAACATGACCCAGTTGGCATCAAATTTTGAAGACGATGAAAGCATCCATATTCCAATAGCATATTCAAAATACTGTACAACAAAAGTTCTTACCATGGAATTTATTGAAGGTACCAAGGTAAGTGAGGTTTTTGTAAGCGAGAGTGAAGAATTCGACAAACCACTTCTTGCAAAGCGTGTACTTGATTCATTTATGAAACAGGTCCTGCTTGATGGATTCTATCATGACGACCCTCATGCAGGAAATATTTTTATTCTGGAAAATAATGTGGTATGTTATATTGATTTAGGTTCAATGGGTATTCTTGATGAGGACTTTAAGAAAAATCTTTGCGATTTGCTTATGTTGATTGCAGAAAAAGACGTTAAAGGCGTTATCAACCAATTCATTTATATGGGTGTCCTTGATTATGACATGGATACCACGGACTTGAAACGGGATCTTCGCGATTTATTCTTCAGATACTTCAATAGTGAAGTCGGCGGATTGAATGATATTTTGGATAAATTACTTGCACTCATGCAAAAACATGGAATCATTCTTCCTAATGATTTCGTTACAATGGCCCGTTCAATATCAATGATTGAAGATGTTGCAATAGGCCTGGACCCTAATGTTGACATTATGGCATCCATTGAACCGATTGCAAAAGAAACCGCTAAAGAAAGAGTAAATATTTCAAATTTCATTAATGATAAAAAAGGTAGTTTATTATACTATAAAAATATGCTTAAATCTTTAGCTCCACTTCTAGTAAGAACCATCCATAAAATAGAAAATGGAGATATGAGTTTAAGATTTGAACTTGACCATATTGACCGTATTGTAAGTAAATTTTCACTTGTTGTAATAATAGCTGCTCTTTTAATCAGTTCATCTTTGGTTATGACAATAACAAGAGGTCCAATGTTATGGGACATGCCATTGATTGCTGTACTCGGTTATTTTGTGACATTTATTTTAGGTTTAATTGGAATAATAAACTATTTATACGCCAGATAAATGAATTAATTTCATTATCTACTTTTTTTATTTTTAAATATAAGAAAGAATTAACGCTACAACTGTTCCAGCCAATATACCAATGATAATTTTTGATTTGCCTTTTTTATCAAGCAATGCATATACAAGAAACATTACTATCATACCGATAAATACTGCAATACGTCTTTCCATTATTTAACCTCCCTGAAAAATCAAATTTTAAAATCTATACAAATTAATATATTTTTTTAAATATTTAAAATATATTCAAGAATATCTATATTGGTTCAAAAAAATATTATTTAATTTGAACTGCGCCATGTGTTTCCGCATTTTGCACAGCGTATAAAATTAGTTGGTGCTTCATCAGCTGATCGTGTTTGTACTGTCCACCAATAACCCTTTGTTCCGCCACATTTATAGCAGGTTATTCTTGTTGTCGGCAATGCCACATTATTATTGTCAGTAACAATGACTTCCAAATCTTTATTTTTCTCGCCTTCGAACTTGTACTGCTCATCCAAATCATTTTTTGTCAATGATTTTTCATAACCGCACACACATTTAATTATGCCATCCTTAGGCATTAACATCGAACCACATTTAGGACAGAATTCCATTTTTTAAACACCATTAAAAATTCGTAAGTATTAATTTAGTAAATGATATTTATAAAATAATCGGTTTAAAAAAAAAAAGTAAAAATAGAAAAAATATAATCCTAATTAAAAAGATTAGATTCTTCTAATTTTTCTTCGAAATATTTTGTACGTTTATCAAAGCTGCGTTTTAAGATAAATGATAGAATGAAAACAACTATACCTAATCCAAATAAGACTAAAAATGCAGGAATATAATTAGCCCATATTAAACCAAGCTGTGCTTCACGAACCATATTTATCGCATACGTCATTGGCAGATACGGATATAAAAATCCGAACATTTGATTCATAATCTCAATCGGATAAATACCTCCCGTACCGGATATCTGGAACACTAATAAAACAATAGCAATTCCTTTTCCAACTACTCCGAAAAGAGATACTAACGAATATATCAGCGTCATAAATACTGCCGCCACAACATAACACGAGAATAGGAAAAGTAATGGATTATGAATGTCAATTCCTAAAGCAAAACAACCTGCCATTGTAACAGTTGTCTGCAATACGGATAAAGCCAAGAATAATGCCAATTTACCCATATACATTTCATGAGGTCTGAATCTAGTACCTACACTTGTTCCTGTTTTCAACATTACACTAGTAATTAATGCACCAACCCACATACATAAAACCAAATAAAATGGAGCGACCTGGGAACCATAATTACTTGATGGGAATTCTTCATGCCTATCTAATTTAACTGGAGCAAAGAAATAATCACCAACTTGACTATCATTTAAACCTGTAACATCATCTAATCCACCAGCAGCACCAGACAATGAACTTGATGCAGCAAATAAAGCAGAAGCAGCAGAATTTGCAAGTAATTGAGCACCAGCAGCTAAACTTAATGAACCTTGACTTAATTGATTTACACCATCACCAAGTTGATTTGCTCCATCAGATAAAGATACTGCACCATCAGCAACCTGATGAGCACCATCATCTAACTGATTTACTTTTCCGGAAACGTTTGAAGTTTGTCCATCAATATAATCCATCCCATCCTTTATAAATTGGGAAGACGTGTGATTTTTAACATAAGACGTAACCTGTGAAATATCTCCAGTAACCTGATTAACTGTAGTGGATGCCTGACGAGTTCCATCAGCAACCTGACCAGCACCATCAGCCAACTGATTAGCACCATCAGAAAGCTGATTAGCACCATCACTAAGCTGATTAGCACCACTAGCAAGCTGACCTGCACCGGCACCAACTTGACCAGCACCTGCAGATAATAGACCTCCGCCAGAGGCTAATTGACTTGCACCAGAAGCCAATCCATCCTT
This sequence comes from Methanobrevibacter sp., assembly GCF_045646045.1. Taxonomy (GTDB): domain Archaea; phylum Methanobacteriota; class Methanobacteria; order Methanobacteriales; family Methanobacteriaceae; genus Methanocatella. The sequence goes on from NZ_JAZRJY010000141.1 coordinate 15,276, forward strand.
CAATTCACCAAGTTTATTGTAAGCTGCCAAATTAATGAAAGTAACAATCTCTGCATTAATATTATTATATACTTGTTTTGCAGCAGCATCAGTTAATTTAGCTGCAACAGGATTTGACTTTTCATTAACCCTATATTCCAATGTTGCAGAATGAGGATCTTTGGTTGTAATCGACACAATACATTCACTAAAGTTAGCGGGAACAACAATACCTGCATAATACGTTCCATTATATACTCCCTCCCTCAGCTCATCGGAAGTGACAAATACCCACTCAAAATCAGTGTTATTCTTAAGCATTTTAACTAAATCATTTCCTGCATGAATCGATACATTATTATATTGGGCGCCCATATCATCATTAGCAATAGCAAACTGAACATGACTAGTATTTTCATAGGGATCCCAGCATGCATAAATATTTATTAAGCCATACAAAGAAGGCAATATTATAATTGCTATTAAAATTATAACAACAATGGGATTAGAAACAGTAGATCTGGCATCTGTTTTTATAATGTCAAAAATATTATTTCTTGTACTTTGACGAAATTTTAAAATATCCTCTTTTTTCATCATATCCCCCTAAGACTTAAAAAAATGAAAATTATAAAGCAAATGCCCCAATATAGACTCGATGTAAAATAATAGTTACATTACAGAACATTAGACTGTAATCAACTCATTTAATAGTTATTCTGTTAAATAATTTCTATACGATAAACTATAAAATTACTACAATCAAACCTATAAAAAGGCATATCTGTTAAAAGATAAAATTTTCACCATATAATTCTATGTTAAACAATTTATAAAAGAGTTTCTATTTGAAATTAGAAAAAAACAATTCAATATAAAAAAAAATGAAAAAAAGTTTTAAAGTAGAGGCTCAACCCTCCACCATAATCAGCTTACCTGTCTTAGGATCTTTATATACTTTACCCATTTCAGTATAACCCTGACCTGAGCTATTAGAAGTATCAGGCGTATCATTTAATTCATGACCCTGATTAACCTCTGAAACACTTTTAATAGTTTGCATTACTTGCTGTTTTTCTTGTTGTGTCATGTCTTCATTGAAAACAATAGATTGCATATTCCAACTAATGATTACAAAGACAAGAAAACCAACAGCAATAACAAGCATAGCATCAACCAAGTTAGCTGTACCAGCCATTGGGTCTTCTTCAACACGATTAGATCGTCTTCTTTGTTTTTTACGAACCATTTAAATCACTGCTTATTCATATAATCCAAAACAGCATCTGATAAAGCATCTAAATCTGATAAATAACGGTCATACCAACCGCTTCTAACTTTACCAATGACATAACATAAAGCACCTGAACCAATACCTACAATGGTTGTGTTGAACGCAAGAGTTAATGACTCTGCAAGAGTATTAACATCTCCAGCACCTAACGCTGCAAGACCCGGACCCATAGGAATTAAAGTACCCATTAACCCTAAAGTAGGACCTACACGTGTAATAATATCTGTTCTTTGTAATGTTTTGTCAATTTTTTCTTCTTCATATTCAACTAATTTACGAGCTAAAGCTTCTCTTGAGTTTTTATCTAAAGCAGAGGAGCTAGCAATTTCAGTTAAAACTTTTTTCTGAGCTTTTGGAATTTCAGCATTTTCAATTGTGCTTATTAATGCATCAATAGAAGCAGCTGAATTAATTGCATAAATTAAATCTCTAACTGTTCCTACCGGAACCTTTTTTCTTGAAGTATATTCAGATATTGCTCCACCCAAAGTAATAATTGAAATTATCACAATGATTAAAAGAATAACCAATACAGGAATAGTTAAACTTTGTGAAATAACATCTAAAGAACCTGTTAAATATTCCCCACCAGGTACACTTATACTCATTATATATCACCTATAATCAAATTATTCTAAAAGACTATTGCTTCTTTTACTTAAAAATATTCCTATAACCACTAAAACAATTAGCATAACAATTACTGCAATAATAGATTCAGGTGAGGTCATTGCCAAGTCACCGAAATCCTTACTTAAAGAACCTGCAATATTCGGAATTACTATTGCGGAAAGTAAGAAGTAAGCACCTAAAAGCAGCATAAAATTTCCTAAAATAATAGGGTAAGGTTTACTTGTATGTTTAACTACAATATTGGATGCAAAGTAAGCTATAATAATTACAGCCACTAAAGCAGCTGCTGCAAACCAGCTTAAATAGAAAGCACCGACACCAATAGTAGGAGCAACAATCAAAATACTTGCAACGATTGATCCAAAACAACATGGACAAGGTGCAATAACCGCAAGAGATGTTGCAGTACTTGTATTGTGATCATGGACTTTCCATTCCCTTATTGTAAATAAACCTGCAATAATCATTATCAGAGCCATGATTATATAGAATATTGAATTATAACTATAAATAGCTTGAGTGAGTTGCTCTGCATATAAAGATGCGACAGCAGAAATTAATAAAACTCCACCACCATATCCCACACAAATTATTGCTAATAATTTTTTTGACAAATTAGCCAAACCTGATGCTAAACCAACTTTTATACCAAAAACAAGAATAGCTGCAAGAATACCAAATTGCCATAAAACACTCATCATATCCATATAAAATCACCACATAATTAATTAAAAATCAATTACAATTTACTATATATTTTTTTAACTATATAAATTAATTCACATTTAGAAAAAAAAATAAAAAAATTAAAAGAATGACAAAAAGCCATTCAATTAATTTAATATTCATTATCATTTTTATTTCTAAAGTATCCTATAGCAAAAATTCCTACTAATACAATTACACAAATCAGCAATTGTATTGACATAGATTTTTCAGTTGTTGTACTACTACTTGAAACTGATTTTTCTACCTCATAAGTTTTTGATGAAGATTCAGCACCGCTATCACCAGCATTATCCAAACCGTTAATTTCAGATTGGCTGGAAGCAGTAGCCTGTTGAGAAGATGTTTCACCAGCACCAACTGCAGTATTACCCCTATTGGAACCTGAAGTTGAACTGTCAGATTTCATAGTTGATGAAGAGGAGTTAGATATAACATTAGCATCTGTAGAATTAATGCCTGCATTTTCATCTACATCAGACTGTGAATTATCAGCATCAGGATTGTTCTGGAAGTTGGCAGGATTGAAGAAATTATGATTTGTTGCCTGGAAGATTTGATCTGCAAATCTTGCAAGTAAATCAGGGTTAATAAAGTCAACCGCCCATTGCATCATAGCAATATTACCACAACTACAGTCACAGCATGCAACACCGTTTGTAATTACGGCATCAGCCCATTGATTAGCTACATTAGATAAAGTAGCTGAATCTGTTTTCCAATAGCCTTCATAAGCGGCAGTTAATAATGTACCTGCAGAAGATATGAATGCATAATTATTATTTCCAGATCTTAACCAGTCATTAACACCTATTCCATATTTATCATTGAAATAAACATTATATGCATCATCCCACATATAATTTGAAACTGCTTCAGGTCTTGTTACAGACCAACCAAGCAAATCGGTCAAGAATTTATTGGAAATATATCTAGCACCACTGTAACCTTCTTGCATCATTCCACTAATCCAGTCAGGGTTTGAATATCTGGTCAGAATTTCTTTTGCAATAGCTTGTTCGATTGATGTAGTATATGGAGTATTTTTATTTCCATACATCAAAACATTCATATTTGGAGTGTTTCCATTAACATAAGCCATTGTCATTGAAAGTCCTCCCCAATAATCAAAGAAATCATCATTATCCAAAACGCCATATACATTAGTGTTACGACTGACGATTAAATCATTAGTATTGTTTAATGCTCTTAAAAATACTAAAGGATTTGTTTCACCCCAATAGAATTTAGAGTACATGTTACCCATTCTGCCTAAATAAAACTCAGCCAATTCATCAGTTTCATTCCAAGTCCAACTTAAAGATACTGATTTAGCTATTCCTGCACCATAATCACCATTAGGTGGTGCAAAAATACGGGTAATTGCATATTCTGCAGCAGTAGTGGTATTGTAACCTAATTCTTTGTAATAGATGAAATCGCTAATCCAATGTTTAGCAACATTATTTTCTTCAAATGTTTCTCCACCAACACCATAATAATCAATACTAGCCATTACATGATCCAAACCTTCTTCAATATCTTTACCCCATTTACTACTCATTAATTCATCATTATCTAAAATATACATATATGATCTGGCTAATGCAACTCTGAATGCATTATCCATTAGAATAGTTTGAGTGGAGTATAAATCTCTGAAGTTACCACTAGTAATGATTGTTACATCAATTCTCTTTTTAGCCCATCCATCAGGGCGGGTTAATTCTTGTAATTTAAGATATTTTGGTAATATATTAGTTTTTACACCAACACTTACCTCTTTGTCATCATGTTCATGATCATCATGGTCTTCATCATTACCAACTTGTACATATCCACCAGCACTTGGAGATGATGAATAAACCGGTTCCATACCAAGTAAATATAAAACAACTGAAACTAATGCACCGTCGTCTCTTGCAGTTTCAACACACCAGATTCCCATTACAAGTTTTTCCGTATCATCTGTTAAACCTTCCAAGGCAAGTAATGTTAAAACTCTTCCATATTCATAAGCTTCTTTGGTTGGAAGTTCTTGAGACTGATCATGGAAGAAATTTCCTCCTGTTTCAAGTGAATTAACATCTAACACATCACCTGCAGGACCAGGAGCAATATATTCTCCATTTAAAGCTTTTATAAATGAATTAATTTCCTCTTGAGCGGATAATTGAATTAATGAGATATATAATTTTGCATAATCAAATGCTGCAATAAGACTAGATGAATTTATGCCAATTACCTGTGCAACTTCTTCACTTGAATAATAAATTAAAGAAATTACAACATTGGTAGATAAATTCATTACAACATCTCTTTCAAGAGAATTAAGTTCACTATACTTTTTAGAATATTTTATTTGAGCAATTTCATCATATAATGATGTGGTTACACCATTATAAGTGAATTTTTGAGATAATGCAGTAGATACAGATAAACCGATATCTTTATCAGTCCAGTTTTGACCCAATGCATGTAACCCCCACGTATAGAGTTCATCCTGTACTGATTTAATGAAAGAATCAACTGTGGAAACTAACTCATCTGATGTTAAACTGTTGAATGTTTCATTGCTTATGCCCATAGAATGAACATAATTATTTGTATCAACAATATATTTAATTTCAGATATAAGTGCATCCTTGGAACTTTGATTTAGAGCATTTTCATATTCATTAATCAAATTAGCCAAAGAAGTTAAATTTCCATAAAGTTGAGTATAAGCTAAAGGAGATGTTAAATGAGAAATCATCACAGCAAAACCTCTTCTTTTAGCTTGAATACCTTCACCAAGACCATCAGATATGTAGAAATAAATTTGTGGAGTTTTACCAACAACAATAGATCCGTAATCTGTTGAAGATAACAAAACCTCTTTACCAGGTAACCATTCGTGAGTAGCGTGTCTTCCAACAAAAACCATAGCGGAGGAATAATATTCTTGGAAATAATAATAAGCTGCCAGATATTGGTGTGTTGGAGCTACAGCAGTACTGTGGTATAATGCATCGGAATCTGCTTCCCATCCTCTTTGAGGTTCAGGACCAATAAAAACATTACCGAATGTTAAACCTGGAATTACAAAGTATAGAGTTCCATTCCTTTCAATAGTCATAATATTTCCAGGTGCATCTCCCCAACCATTTAAACCAGGTACATCCAACTCTGACCATTCCTGTTTATATTTTAAGAAAATGGCATAGTCTGATTCCAAACCTGTTTTTAAATACTGTTTTAAAGCTGCAACAATATTATCTAAAATCGGAACGGCTCTTGAAGTATAATTATCCGGCAGTAACGCTATGATTTCACTATACCAATCAGATAAACGTTCATCCATTGGAGCGGTATAATGTATTGCAATTGCATTTCTTGATAATTCACCAATATATGCAACAGGACCTTCCACAACCTGCAATTTAGAAATAGGTTCTAAACTTTCAAACCATTCTAAATATTCGGAAGCCGGGAGTAAAACCACATTAGAGCGGTTGGCTAGTTTTTCCAACTCACCAGGAGCCCATGTAGCTACATTAATACCACATTTAATAATCATATCTTCCAATTCACTTACATTATTTGGAAGCTCGCCAACATTATAACCTTCGGCTTTTAAAGCATATAAAAGATTATAAATACTTGTTACTGAGTCCAAATAACTTGAACCGATATTTTGTTTTCCCGGAGGATAATTATAATAAATTAAAGAAATTTTTTTATCCGCATTTTCTGTATATCTCAAATCAATCCATGAAACAACACGGTCAGTTAATAAATCAATATTTATCTCATGAGGTTTATATCCTGAGCGTTCAGTACCGGTTTGCGCTGATATATCATGAGTTACACCACCAACAAAGGTAGCCTCAATAATACCCTGAGCTTCACCAATAGCTACATGCCACCATTTATCACTTCTGTTTCCAGGCAGACCTGTAGTACTTAACTCCCATTCTTCATTACTTACATAATCAGAATGGACTGCTCTGAATATTTGTACGCCGGCTGTTTCAAAATATTCTGTTACTTTATCAAACAATGTTCCCCCAATACCATATGCAGGCATGGAGATTATTGCATCCACATAACTTTCATAATTAGAAGGATTTTCTAAAAATGATTTATAATCAGGAGCATTAGTGAAATATTCAACCATTACTTTTAGCTGATCATCAGAACCTCCCGCTGCAACAACAGGAATTACATTAATACCTTTAGATTCTAAAGATTTTATTAATGCATAATATGGTTCTAAAGATGCACTGGATACATACATATTACTTTCAAGTAAACCGACAGTATATTTTCTTGAAGAATCAAAATATAATTTCTTGTATTCATCTAAAGACATATACTTATCCCGATATATCCCATATTGATATGATGCATGGAATATCGGAGCGGCATATTGGCAATTAAAACCGCATGTGTTTAATGCCCATAATATTTGATTTATTTGATTTTCCTTATCATTGCAATTTTTATATAAAACTGCCTGATTAAATCTGGAATCAACTATATTGCCCTTACCTGAAGTAACATAACTGTAAACTGAAGTATATGGTTGACCTCTTTTTGTCGTTTGAAAATATTCATTTAAAAAATCTACTGTATATGTACTATCGTCGAAGATTTTATGATAATTAATAGTAGAATTCTTAACTAAATTGAATGTTTTAAGCTGTGAAGAAGATGATGTTTCCAATATCAAAAACATCTCTTTATTTGATAAATCAGGATATTTAAGTAATAAATTAGTAAAAACTGAATCCGCATCAGTTGTTAACCAATTTGCAATTACAATATCACTTTTATCAATTAATGTGTACAATTCCGCTTCATCCATTTTAGAAATCTGATTAGAGCTTCTAACTTGAATATTTACATTAGAATAATTATTCAATACTTCCTTTGCCGCTGAATCAAGAATATTTGTTCCTCCATTATCACTTATAAGCAACATAGATTTATTATACTCTTGATTTAAAACATTAGAATTGTCTGATTGAACAATAGTATCATTATCCAAAGCGAATGTAATATTTATTGTACATAAGAGCAAAACAATCAAAATAGCTACAATTGCTATATTTTTGAGATTAAAAGTACCAATTTTACTCTTAATTATTTTAAAACCCCCTTGAAAAAGATTATCAAATAATCTCTTTCAATAATTATATTAAACAGTTATTATTAATAAAATTAATCAAAGTATTACTAATTAACATAAATTCTATAAAAAAGTATTACTAAAAAAAGAAAAAGTGAATGAAGTATTAGTCTACTCAAGAAGCGGCTTTAAAATATTTAAAAAATACGAGTCTGTAAAATTTTATAGGCCTATTTTATTTTTAGATGTTTTTCAGTCCAATTTTTCATTTGATAGTCTAAAAATGTTAGAATTCCATTTTTAGACTTGTATAATTTCTTTATTATTTCTGGATTAGTTTGTCGGTAGTAATTTTCGACTTTGTTTGATGTTTTCTCAATATTTTCATCATCTAAGTGCTGTACATATCTGTGGAAGTGATTGATGATGTGTTTTCTTATGAAATC
>NZ_JAZRJY010000142.1:0-23086 GCF_045646045.1 Methanobrevibacter sp.
AATAAATAAAATGGATTTAAATTCAGTTATTAGTGCAATAAAATTCATATCATTAACTTAATATAAGAAAATAAAATGGAGAAAATGAAAAATGTTCAAAATTAAATAATTTCCGCCAACACTCAATGTAATGAATCTATTTGGGTAATTTATGTGTTAATTTTAATATTATTTTGATGTGGTTTATTATAAATTTGATAGTATTTTTCATGAAAAATATAACGATCGAATTATTTTTATAATTGTTTTGTATATATATTGTATTAAATGTATTATATTACAGGATTTATTCATAATGTTGGTTGTTGGTATGGTAGAAAATAAATTAAAAGGAGTTTCATTTTATAAATATCTTATAAATAAAGGATATTATTTTGATAAAAAAATTATTGAAAATTATTTGTTATCACTAAAGGTAAAACCTTTTGTAATATTAACTGGTAATTCAGGGACAGGTAAAACAAAATTATCTCAATTATTTGCAAGATATATTTCATCGTATGGGGATTTAAATGAGGATCATATTGTAACCTTTGAAAGCCCTAATGATGGCCATGTATCTTCAGAAGATTATGTCACTGTAAAAGCTAAAGCCAATTATTCTTCTTGGAAAAATAAAGGTTGGACTTTAGGAAAGGATGATTTTGAGGATATTTTACCAATAAAAGAATGTGAAAAGAAATTTAATATGTTGGTGGATGGTATTGATGCAGTTGGGACTATGAATGTTGGGTTTCAATTGTATTATGAAGAAAATTCTATTCAAGATTATTTTAAAAATCTCTATGAAACAGACAGTACTCAAATTGTAGATTTAAAAATTGATTGTGAATCCTTATTAAATTTTATTTCTGATAATTATATTGAGCCTAATGGCTCCATTGTCATCACTCAGAGGTCAAATAAATCTGCTTATAATGAAAGGCAATGGATGATGAATAAAGATATTTTTAATTATCTCCCATTTTATAATGGTTATTATGACTGTAATGTAATTGTTAATGAAATCAAATCAAAAGCTAAGTTTAGAATAGTTCCTCGGTTGTCATATAGTCCAAATGCCAAATTACAAGATTATCTTCAAAAAAATCATGGGAAAATTGTCAATGTTGAATTAAAAATTGATAAATTTGATTTTGAAGATTTTAAACCAAAATTTCAATATAAAAATTTAGATAATGTTGAAGATATAACTACACAGGCGGTTTTAAATGAATCTATGGAAAGTAATCCAATTACTCCAAAATATAGTATAGTTCCTGTTGGTGCAAATTGGACTGACAATTCAAATATTTTGGGCTATTATAATGCAATTACTGAAAAATATCAATCAACTCCTGCTTATGATTTAATTTATGAGGCTAGCTCTGATAATTATAATCCTTATTTCTTAATTCTTGATGAAATGAATTTATCTCATGTGGAAAGGTATTTTGCTGATTTTTTATCTGCTATTGAAAGTAAAGAGCCGATTCCATTATATGGTGGATCACAATTAAAATTAAACATCCCTGACAATTTATTTATTGTAGGTACAGTTAATGTTGATGAAACTACATACATGTTTTCACCGAAAGTTTTAGATAGGTCCAATACTATTGAATTTGATACCTTATCTGTTTCGGATTATATTAATTTAAATTTAGAAGATGATGATTTTGGAGGGGATATTAATTATCTTCAATCTCCATTAATCGATTCGGATATTTCAAATCTTAATATTTCTGATTTAAAAGAAATTTTATCTAAAATTTCATGTACTGATGGAAATTTATTGGAAGTTTTAATTAATGAAATGGATACCTTCCAATATGCACTTAAATCTACGGGATTTGATTTCGGTTTTAGAGTTATTAATGAAATTTTAAGATTTATGGTTGTTGCATGGAGATATGAAAATTCTCCAGATAATTGGAATAACTGGGAAAGGTATTTTGATGCTCAAATTAAACAAAAAATACTTCCTAAACTTCATGGTTCTCAAAAAGCTATTGGTAATGTATTGAATGATTTATTTAATTTATGCTTAGTTGATTGGGATAATAATGAGCAAGCAAAATTATTTAATATAACTGAAGATAAGTGTAAGTATTATACTTCAGCATTAAAGCTTCAAAATATGGCTAAAGTCTTATCTGACCAAAGATATGTGTCCTTTATTAATTAGATTTAAATGATAGAACAAAAAGTAACTATTAATTTAAAAGATGAATTTTCAAAAGATATTGGAACTTTAACTGTTAGTTCTATGGATCCTATTCGAGAAAAGGAATCATTACATAAAATATCTGATTCATTTGTCTTGGAAAATATTGATTTGGTTGATGAAGTTGATAATTCCACACCCATTCAATATTATAATAAGGAATCTTCTCAATTTTCTCATTTAATGCTTTTGGAGGAGACTGAATATCAAATTTTATTTGAATCAGATGATGCTAATGCAAGTTATGATGTTTTATATTCATTAATTAAAATTAATGAAAGTCATTTTAAACGATTTAGGTTTAATTTGGGTGATGATAATAAATTTAAATTGGCCGGAACCCTTAATTTTAGAAGTTATGTTGGCAAATCCTTTTTGGATGTTAAGAAAGATAACATTAAATCAATTCAAATTCCTATTGAAGTGAGGTCTAAAAAAATAGATTATTTTAATCAATACTCTGCAATGATTGCGGATTTATCACAACATGCTTTAAGTTTAATTTTTGAAGTTAATTCTCCTTTATATCAAGAATTTGAATTGGCTAATGAAGAAAAGCTCACTTATTATGAAGATTTCATGTTTTTAGAATATTTGTTCAGACAGGATAATTTGCCTACTATTTTTGAATATTTATCTAAAAATATGCATTCACAATTAATCAATCATGATGAAACAGTACCAATTTCTTTGGCAAATAATTTAAATTCATCTTCAATAAACAATATTGTTTCTAAACCTAATCAACTTTTTAAAACACATTCTTCAATTGAAATGGCAAATAAAATGGAGGGATATTTACCATATAATATTCATCAAATCAAGCATGAGGAATCTATTGACACACCTGAAAACCAATTTTTCAAATATTTTTTAGAAATGCTTCAAATTTTGGTTGAAAATATGTTAATTAACTCTAAAAAAGGATATATTCAAGATAAACTAAATGTTTTCAAAGAAGAGATTAGCTATTATCTTTCAGCAAAGTTTTTCAATCATATTTCTACTTTGGATTATGTTCCATTTAATTCTCAAGTTTTGCAGAAAAAAGAAGGATATAGGGATATTTTTCAGTACTTTTTAATGTTGGAATTTTCATTCAGATTAAGCTGGGATGATTTAAATAATAAATTTAAAGGTTTTGAAAAGAAATTGTCTGAATTATATGAATATTGGTGTTATTTTGAAATACTGAAAGTTCTAAATGATTTAAGCATTACAAAAATTAATTTTGAAGATGTTTTTGAAGTAAATAAGACTAATTGGGCAATTAATGTTATTAAAGGTAAACGTTCATCCAAAATATTCAAATTAAATGTTCGGGGGCAAGATGTTAAAATTGAACTGTTCTACAATTTGACATTTTCAGATAAATCCGATTATAAATCATATTCTCTTGCGTTTAAACCCGATTATACATTATTGATTACTACGGAAGTTAAACAACATTTTATTCATTTTGATGCTAAATACCGATCCGAATTGGAAATTATTGATTTTTATGAAAAAATTGGTGAAAAAACCAATTCTGAAATTGAAAAGGAGATTGATAAAAGAGATTCTCTTGAAGAAAAAGAATATGTTTTTAAAGATGCTGATATTTACAAAATGCATACTTATAAAGATTCAATTTTACTTAGTTCAGGTTCTTATGTATTGTATCCAGGTACTAAATCCAAATATTTCAGGGAGGAGGATTTAATAATTCCTTCTGTTGGAGCATTTTCATTAACTCCTGGAAATACTGATATTGAAGAAGATAATTTGACTAAATTCATTAAAAAGGTTATTGGAACGTTATTGTTTAAAGATGGTTTAATTATTTATGAATGGGTAAGTTCTAATTATTAATTATCAGCAACTTTATAACATAAGCTGCCAAATATTAAATCAAAGGAGTTAACACATGAAAACTTTAAATGTTGTTGCAGCCATTATTCACAAGGACAATAAAATTCTAGCTACTAAAAGGGGCTATGGTGAGTTCATTAACCAGTGGGAGTTCCCCGGCGGTAAAATAGAGGAAAATGAAACTAAAGAAGATGCTTTAATTCGTGAAATTAAGGAAGAATTAAACGTTGATATTAAAATAACTAATTTTGCACTGGATTTGGAGTACCAATATCCTACTTTTTATCTGAAAATGTCCTGTTATGACTGTATCATTAAAAGCGGAACCCCTAAACTTCTGGAGCATAATGATGCAAGATGGCTTTCAAAAGACGAACTGGATGATGTCAACTGGATTCCGGCAGATATTGCTGTTGTTGACTATTTAAAAGAAACAATGGTTGACCATCTGTCAATGATGGAAAAGATGAAAAAGGTTGACGAAGAGATGCAGAAATGCGGCTATGATTTGGACAAATTAATAGAGCTCTATGAAAACACTGATGACAGGTTTGAAAAGCAGCTGATTTATGCGGAAATCAGGTCTATTGAAATTTTAAACTCTATTCATATTGATGCAAATGGCGAATGAAGATATTTTAAACGGGGCAAAAACGGCATTTATTGATGAAACTTTCACATCTTTAAATGATTTTAAGCCTAAACTGCTTTTCAATTCCAGCGAAAGCAAGGTTAGAAACGAACTTGTTGACCAGCTGAGAAACTGTGACGAGTTTATCATATCTACTGCATTTATTACCCTGGGCGGTATCACGCCTCTTCTGGAAGAGTTTAGAAATCTGGAGAAAAACAACGTTAAGGGTAAGATATTAACCACCGACTATCTTGCTTTTACAGAACCCAAAGCCATTAAAAAGCTCAACAGCTTCAAAAACATTGAAGTCAAAATGTTCACCACAGAAAATGAGGGTTTCCACACCAAGGGATATATTTTTAAGAAAAACAATAACTATTCAGCTATTGTGGGAAGCTCCAATCTGACGGCAAGTGCTCTTGTTGAAAACAAGGAATGGAACATAGGATTTAGAGCAACAGAAGATGGTGAAATCCTCCATAATCTGTTAAATGAATTCAATGAATTATGGGATCAATCAAGAGATTTGGATGATATCCTTCCTGTTTATGAAAAGTTATACAATGACAATGTAAAGTTCAAGGCCATAAGGGAAGTTACAAAGGAACTGGAAAAGGATAATGTAAAGGATTTGATTCCTAATACGATGCAGGAGAAATTTTTAACAAACATCAGAAATCTGATTAAAAGGGGTGAAAAAAGAGCTATTTTGGTTTCAGCTACAGGAACCGGTAAAACCTATGCATCAGCATTTGCAGTAAAAGATTTTAACCCTAAACGATTTTTATTCATTGTCCATCGTGAACAGATTGCAAAACAATCAATTAACGCTTATAAAAATGTAATTAAAGATAAATCATTCGGCCTTTTGACAGGTAATGAAAAGAACTTCAATGCAGACTATATTTTTGCAACAATCCAGACATTATCAAAGGATGATGTCCACACCAGGTTTAAAAAGGATGAATTTGACTACATCATCATAGATGAGGTTCACAAGGCCGGTGCTTCAAGCTATCAAAAGATTTTCAATTATTTCACTCCAAAATTCTACCTTGGAATGACCGCTTCACCGGAACGTACAGACGGTTTTGATATCTATGAGCTCTTTGACCACAATATTGCTCATGAAATTCGCCTTCAGGAAGCTCTGGATGAGGATTTATTATGTCCATTCCATTACTTCGGTATCAGTGACGTTACTTTTGACAATGAGGTTATTGATGATAATTTCAATGATTTCAATTATTTAACCTCGGATGAAAGGGTCAGCTATCTTCTTGAAAAATCAGAGTTCTACGGATATTCCGGAGACAGAATCAAGGCTCTTGTATTCTGTTCCAGAAAGGAAGAGGCAAAGGAACTTGCAGAAAAATTCACTCAAAGAGGCCATCCTTCAATGGTATTAACTGGTGATGACTCACAGGAAAAAAGACTGGAAGCTATTGACAGATTAACCAACGATTCCAATCCCGACAAGCTCGAATACATTTTTACTGTTGACATTTTCAATGAGGGTGTTGATATTCCTGAAATCAATCAGGTCTTGCTTGTAAGGCCAACAGAATCTCCAATCATATTTATCCAGCAGCTTGGAAGGGGCTTAAGAAAGTATAAAAGCAAGGAATTTGTTGTAATCCTTGATTTCATAGGAAATTATAAAAACAATTTCATGATTCCTTTAGCACTTTCAGGTGACAGATCATATGATAAGGATAAGCTTAGGCATTACCTGATGCAGGGAAATAAAATCATTCCTGGCGTGTCTTCCATTAACTTTGATGAAGTTTCTAAACAGAAGATTTATAATTCAATAAATAATGCAAGCTTTTCAAGGGTTGCTCTTTTTAAGGAAAAGTACAATAATCTGAAGTTTAAATTGGGAAGAATTCCAATGCTTTCGGACTTTTATGAAAATGCTGATTTCAACCCTGAGTTAATTCTGGCCCACAATCAGTTCCCGTGTTATCATCTATTTTTAAATAAGGTTGAAGATGACTATCTTGACACTTTAAGTGAGGATGAAGTAAATTCATTAATTTTTGTTTCACAGAACCTGGCAAATGGAAAAAGGCCTCATGAAGTCTTGATATTGAAATGCTTAATTAATAACAAGTATTTCAAAAAGGATAAAGTACAATCTCTTCTGAAGTCAATGTACGGAATTAAAAACGATTTAAAATCAGTTGATTCAGCTATTAATATTTTAAAACTCGACTTTTTTGTTGAAAAGGAAAAGGCCAAATATGGCCTGACCACATTTTTCGATGATGATTTTAAGATATCTGACCAATTTATGAGTTTCCTTTCCCATGATGCTTATAGAAAACACCTTGATGATGTTTTAAACTATGCACTTTTAAAGTATCGTGATGTTTATTCTTCCCAGACAGAAAACGTCAATCTCAAGTTGTATGAGAAATACTCTAGAAAAGATGCCTGCAGATTATTAAACTGGCCTCATGATGATTCATCAACAATGTATGGTTATAGAATAAAGCATGGAACATGCCCTATTTTTGTCACTTATGATAAGGATGAGGATATTTCAGAAAGTACTAAATATAAGGATGAATTCATTTCAAAAAGTGCTTTTTCATGGATGACCAGATCAAAGGTTAAGCTTGAAAGCAAGGAAGCTCAAAGGATTATTAATGATAAGGATTTGAAAATCCATATTTTTGTTAAAAAATCTGATGATGAAGGCCGTGATTTCTACTACATCGGCCAGGCGACTCCTGTGGATTGGCATCAGACAACTATTTTAAATGATGACGGAAAAGAATTGGACATTGTTAATTTCAAATATTCTCTTCATGATGTTGTGACCGATGAGCTGTATGACTATTTCACCAAGGATTCAAACACATAATTAAATCAATTCTGTGCTTGATAATTCAATCATTTCAGCTATTATCTTCACTTATTTTAAAAGATTTTTCAATTTAATCACTACCAACATTATAATTCATGCAATTTCGTGCGGACCATATACATTATTAAAAATAATTGCATAGTCCTGTGGGGTAGCGGCAATTCTTTTGGGTTCTGAACCCGGAGACAGAGCTTCGACTCCGCTCGTGACTAGTTTATTCTTTTTTCATATATGGTCTTAAATAATCGTTATATTTTGGGTTACATCAGAGTTATCCTTACTACATATCAAATTTGTATACATTTTCTAAAAAAGTATGCAGCAGCATTCGTTAATAATTTTTAGCGTCCATTAGAAAAGTATTATCTTTCTTTTTTCTGATGGAATTATTCTTTGTTTATTTAAATTTCATTGTTTTGTCGGTATTTAGTTCTTATTTTTTATATTAACTCATTTTTTAATGCAAGCAAGCACTTACATTCGAAAAGCTTTATATACTTGATTGGCGTATACATAAATGAAAAATGTATTCTTTTTCATATCAATGAAGAGATGCAAAATGTGATGTGATGTTATGAAAGACTTTAAATTAATTGCAATATTGGGTTTATTTTTAATCCTTTTTGTTGGTATTGGATGTGTGTCTGCAGCAGATAATATTACTGTTGGGGACAATGATTTTGGAAGTTATGGTGAAGATAATGCTATAACCCATCTGGATGATGTTCGTTTGGATAAGCCTGCCAGTCTTTCAAATGGTAAAAACGTTGGCAGTTTTAAGGATTTGAAAAATGATATTTCTAATCTTAAAGATGGTGATACTTTTAATTTAACTAAGGATTATAGCTACGGATTTGGTCTTAAATATTCTATTGAGGACAATGATGTTATTAAAATAACGAAAAATAATATTACAATTAATGGAAACGGCCATATCATTAATGGAGCCCATAAGACCAATATATTCAATATATGTGGTGACAATGTTAAAATAACTAATGTAACTTTTATGAATGCAATGTATGATGATAATGTAAATAGATATATTCCGGATGAATCTCCTTCTATAACTGATATAGGTTATAATTATCCTGATAGGAAAACATATAGTCCTTCTTCAATTTATTCTGGAGAAATTAGGAATGGGGAACGTGTAAGTATAAATAAAATTCAATTTCATGCGGGAGAGGTTGGTGCAAGTCCTGTTCGCTGGTTTGGAAATAATGGTGTTCTTTCAGACTGTACTTTTAAGGGAAATTCTGTGTATTATGGACGTACTGATAAAGGTGGTGCTCTCACATGGAAAGGAAATAACGGTTTAATCAGTAATTGTAAATTTACAGGTAATCTTGCAAACACTGCCGGCGGTGCAATTTATATTGGCGGTGCAAATAACACAATCGCAAATTCTGTGTTTAAAAAATCCTTTTCCATATCCTGCGGTGACGCTATTTTCATGGATCATAATTATGAAAACTGTACTATAACTGATTGTACATTTGATAATTTGTTTCCGATTATTGATGAAAAATCTATTGATTTAAAGTATTTAAAGAATAATTTTACAACAACAATTGGACATGATACAATAAATCTGGATGCATTGTTATATCAATCTCTGTTATATAATGCTAACTTTGTTTATAATGGTCATATTTCATGTAGTTTTCGTCATGATAATTTTGCTCATATTTTTAGTATCACTTCTATCTTGCCTAACGGAGTTGTTGTCTGTGAATACCACTTTAGCAAAGTAGGCTGTGTAAATGATATTTTTGAGAATTTGCATATGGGTAATTATGTGAAAAAGTTGATGGTGAACATAACTGTTCACAGTGCGGCTGAATATAACAATTTAGCTAGCCATATTAAAGATGAAAAAGACAAAAAAGTTCATAGCATCTTAAATATTAATGTTAAATGTCCTTTATATATCAATAAACTGTTTACTGATTTCAATGAAGTCAATATGGTTGGTGATGTAGGAACTTTCAATGAGTTGTCATGTGAAATCAATAAACATCACCCTGGAGACGTTATTAATTTAACTAAGAATTATTATTTCAATGAAAAGTGTGATAAAAATAGTGTAGTAATTAATATCGACAATATAACTGTAAATGGTAATGCTTATGTTATTGATGGAATGAAAAAACCGGTAATGATCAATGTATCAGGAGATAATGTTAAAATATCCAACTTGACCTTCATAAATGCTATAAATAATAAGAATTGTGAAAGTATGATTACCTGGAGCGGCAATAAGGGAGTTCTTTCATCATGTAATTTTGCAGGAAATGTTGCACTTAATGGTGGTGCAGTTAACTGGATGGGAAATAATGCTTTAATCAGTCAGTGTATTTTCATAGCTAATGCTGCTGATTTTGGCGGTGCAATCTATATGAGCGGCATTAATAATAAAATTATCAAATCAGTTTTTAAAAACTGTTATGGTAATTTAGGATATGAAGCGGTTTATCTTTTATGTGGAGTTGAAAACTGTAATGTATCTTCCTGTTCATTTGATAATGTTATTCCTGTCCTTGATAAAAAATCATTGAATTTACATGTCAATAAGAGTAATGCAGGTAATTTAACTGATTTGGCTTCTGAGATTAACAGTCTTAAACCGGGAGATACAATTACTTTAAGCAGGGATTATTATTTTGATTATGGAGTTAATGATAGTATGATAATTGATAATGACAATGTTACTATTGATGGTAACGGCCATGTTATTGATGCAATGAATCATTCTGCAGTATTTAAGGTGAACGGAAATAATGTTAGGATTTGTAATTTAAATTTCATTAATGCTGCATGCAATAAAATCAATGTTATATCAACTTCTAAATTGAAAAATATTACTTATGATTCTGGAGAAAGTCTTATTTCCTGGATTGGTAGTAATGGTGTTCTTTCAGACTGTACTTTTGCAGGCAATAGTGCAGTTAACGGCGGTGCTGTTACTTGGATGGGATGTAATGGTTTAATTGATCATTGTATATTTATAAATAACACTGCCAGTGGTGTTGGCGGTGCAGTATATGTTCCGGGAGCAAATAACACAATTATTAATACAATATTTAGAGATTCCTCTTCAAAATTGACTTGTGAAGCAATTTTCACTGATTGTAAACATACTTGTAATATTTCACATTGTATGGCCAATAATAAGGTTCCTGTTGTTTTCGGAGAGTTATCTGGTATTGATGTGGGTTATTTACGTTACGGCGTTTATCAAAATATTGCGGGTGAAAAAATTAATCTGGTTTCATCAATTTATAAGACCATAATGTATAATTGCGCTTTGAAGTATAATGAAAATATAACTTATGCATTTGTTTACAGTAATAATACTTTCTTATTTACTATTAATGGAAAATTAAATAATGGCGAATATCTTATTAACTATGAATATTATTTTGCCAATGTAACTTTCCATAACAATACATATGCATGGAATAATATTTTCAGTGCTTTGTTAAAACATTCTAATGGAGGATATAATAAAACCATATCAGTTATTAAAAATGTATACGTTAAAAGTAGTGATGATTATAATGATATTATTAATTTAAAGAAATCTGGTGATGTTAAATATTTATCTGGAAGAGATATTGATATTACTGGTGCTGAGATTTCTTTAAATGTCACATTTGCATATAAAATATCCATAATGACTGGCATAACATGGAAAGTCCACAAAAGCGGTTATGATGTTATTCGTGTAAACGGTCAAAATTCACGTATTTCACTTGCTAAAGGATCTGAGAAAAAAATCTGGGTTTCAATTGATGAAAAAGATTTTTTCAGTGCAACTAAGTTAATCGTTGATGGTTTTAATTGTCATGTTGAAAATGATGGTGGAAAGGGTATTTTTGAAGAGGTTTCATTTAAGAATGCCCACAACAATGATGATTTTAATCGTGGTTTTGGTGGTGCAATACTTAATCAGGGATCTGTCATTTGTAAAGACTGTTATTTCTACAATAACTCTGCTAAATGTGGTGGTGCAGTTTTTAATGCAGGATACTTTGAATATGAAGACTGCATATTTGAAAATAACCATGCAAGTAAAGTAGGTCCTGATATTTGTAGCGCAGATAAAGCTAAAGAAAAAGAGGGTGATGACTCAATTACTGTAATATGTTCAGATAAAGGCATTACAGTTATTAATGGTGAGAATATTACTGACCCTGGTGAATATACCTATGTGCATGTTAAAAGTGAATCATTAGTAAAAGCTACACTTATAAGTGCTGCAACAAGTTTTGTGGTCGGTGCTGTTGTTGGATTTATTGTTGGTATAGCTACCTTAAACCCTGTTGCCGGTATTGCTGCAGGTGTTGGTGCTGGTGTTGTTGCCGGTGGTGCCATTGGCGCTTATACTTCATGGTATATAACTTCCAATAATTATGATCCTGAACTTAAGGTTTGGAAGGTTTATGCAACTGTAATCGGTATTTCTGTTGTAGCCGGAGCAGTTGGAGGCGTAATGGGAGGATATGTAGGTTCAGGTTTTGAAAATCTTAAAGTTACTACCGTACCTAAAGCTGTTGCCGTATCTGAAGAGGCCAGTGAGTCTGAATACACTTTTTTCTGGTAAAGTTGTAAAAGCATATAAATAGGATTGAAATTTCAATCCTATTCAATATCTTTATCGGCTTTTTCCGAATATATCATATAATAATTTTAAGTATTTCTAAAAATCAACATTAAAATTCTAAAAGATAGCTTCAATTAAAGCCAGTAAATAATAACAAAACATCAAAATTACAATAACTGAAATCAATTATTCAATGGGCAAAAATGGAGTTTAAATTTACTTTTTAATTCATGCAATGCTTGCCATCATACAGTCCCTACTTATTTATATGATGATTTCTAAAAATAATTGCATAGTCCCGTGGGGTAGTGGCAATCCTTTTGGGCCCTGGACCCAAAGATAGCGGTTCGACTCCGCTCGGGACTACTTAATTATCCAATTATTTAATCTTTTTTTTTCTGTTTTTTTCATATAATCTGAAATCAAAAATTCTGTGATGTTTGTGTGTTTTAATCCGTTTTTCTAAAAAATTCACTTGGCCCATGCTTAAAACGTATTTGTTATAATTAAACATTAACTTAATGCCTGCTGAATACATCATAACTTCAAGTTATAACGGTTCAAGCATTGCAAACAAAATAACTATTAGAAGTTGAGATTAAGTATCTCAACATCATTTTTCTTTTTAAAATAATCATAATCTGTTTTTAAATTATATCTTTTTAATATTATGGTATGCGACATATGTTGCATTAATGTTATTTGTCATCGCCTTAATATTCCTCTAAATTATACTATCAAATAATCAATTTTACTATTTATTAAATTTAATGTATTTTAATTATATCTAATTTAATAATGTATGTATTGTATTAACTGCATGCTTTCTAAAAATCAGGTTACTTTTTAACTTTGCATATATACGGAAATCTGTCGTTAAGATAAATTTTATATAATTTTATTTTTTAATTAACTAAATAATGTTTATTTGTGAATTTGCCAAATATAAAAAGCTTGTGATGATAATTCTTTAATTCAAAAAATAATGTATTGTCTTATTAATTTCAATATAATAGCCACCATTATTATAATTCATACAATTCAATGCCTAACATCTACATAATCTTTATAATTGATATAATTCAGATATTAGTTTATTGATTAATAGGGGGACAAACGATTTTTAAAAAGATTTTTTTAACTGTATTTATGATAGCTATTTTGTTTGCGGTTGTTTCTTCGGTTTCGGCTGAAGGTAATTTTACAGCCCTGCAAAATGAAATTTCTAATGCAAGTGATGTTTTGGAGATAACTCAGGATTATACTTATGATAATGTCAGCGACAAAGAATTGGTGGATGGCATTTTCATTTGGAACAAAGAACATTTGATAATTAACGGAAACGGCCATACAATTAACGGAAACAATCAATCATCAATATTTGTTGTTTATTCACCTCATGTTGTTATAAATAATCTCACTTTTGTTAATGGTAGAGGAGAGTCTGGAGGTGCAATTGTGGCCAGTGATAAAAATATAACTTTAAACAATGTTATTTTTAAAGATAATTATGCTTTATCTTCAGGAGGGGCAGTATTCTCCGGTGGAAATTTAACAATTAACAATGGACAATTCATAGATAATTATGCTGGAAGGGCTGGAAATTCTATTGGTCTAGGTTTAAATTCTTTTTTATGGGCGAATAACTGTACTTTTTTAAATTCCCGAGATATTTTAAAATTTATAATCAATGCTGAAGCATCTACACTTTATCTTGATGGATGTATTTTTGAAAATATCACTTCTAAATACGGTTCGGCCGTTTATTCCAATAAGCGTCTATACATCAGCAATTCAAAATTTATTAATTTGCATGCAAATATGACTGGTGGAGCATTAATAATTAAAAATAATGAGGATGCGCTGATTAGAAATTCCACTTTTATTAACAACTCTGCAAAAAATGATGGTGGAGCTATTTTCACTGATTCAAAATCATCATCCAGCCATTTGAAAATTTGCGATTCAGTATTCATCAATTCCACTGCAGACTATGGGGGTGCGATTTGTGCACTTAGATGTGAAGTGGAAGTGGAAAATTCTACTTTTTCAGATAATATTGCTACTTTCGGTGGAGGCGCTATTTTTGGATCCTCATCCATGTTGACTGTTAAAAACAGCACTTTTATTGGAAATAATGCAATTGATGAGGAATTAGGATCTTATGGTGGTGCAATTTATCACGATAATTATGAATTTTTATCCGTTAGGAATTCAACTTTTATTCAAAATCATGCTAAAACCCATGGGGATGCAATCTATATCTATCAGCCATATGATGTTATATTAACTAATTCAACATTTAAAGATAATGGCGAAGCCGTTTACATGGTCTATGATGATCATGCTTTTATGAAGGATAATGATTTTTCAAATGATACTGTTTTAATGAATCAAACCGATTACGATACAATTGTTGTTGAAAAAGGTTTGGGCATTGTATTGACCAATAACACCCTTAATTATACTGACTTGCCTGAAAAATTTGATTTACGTGACTGGGGATGGGTAACTCCTATTAAAGATCAGGGCGCAATGGGTGCCTGCTGGGCTTTCGGAACAATAGCTGCCCTGGAATCTGCCTTGCTTAAAGCAGCAGGAATCGAAACCAGTCTTTCAGAAAATAACCTTCAAAATACGATGTTAAGATATTCAAAATATGGTGTTTTAGATTTGTATGAGGGCGGCCGTGAAGATGATGCGATAAGATACTTCACCGGCTGGTTAGGTGGTTTTCCGTCAGAATATGATGAATATGATGAATATGGTAAGGTATCCCCTTTAATCGATAGCGGCAAAAACATACATATTCATGATGTTGTTATTATTCCGAAATTTGAGGACATGCTGTATGCGGATTATGTAAAGGAATGTATAATCAAATACGGTGCTGTTGCGGTTTCTTTTGGAGCTTATACGGAGGATTTATCCTGTTATGATCCTTCTTATGCTACATATTATGCTTATGAAGATTTGCATAAAGATTATCATGCCGTTTCTATTGTGGGATGGGATAACAATTTCCCAAAGGAAAACTTCTCAACAACTCCTCCCGGCGACGGAGCATGGATTTGTAAAAACAGCTGGGGAGATGACTGGGGAGACAAAGGATATTTCTATATTTCCTATTATGACCAGACATTATTTAAAGACTATCCTTCCTGTGCTTTTGTAATCAATAATACTGAAAATTATACTAAAAATTACCAGACTGAAATGGGAGGATCCGCTGTCCAGAAAACCTTTGTCTATGACAAGTATTATAACGAGTATGAAGCTTTGGAAAATGATTTTATTGCAGGGGTTGGAACCTACTTCAATGAGCTTAATCTTAACTATACCGTTGACGTATATGTAAATGATGTTTTGAAATTGTCCCAGAATGAAAGCAGCAGCTTTTTAGGATTCCACACAATCAGACTCAACGAATATGTTCCTGTTAGGAAAGGGGATATATTTAAAGTAATGATTAGTGGAAATCCGGTACCTACTATTATAAAGAGCCGCTCTGTATTTGAAGCAAACAACTCCTTTGTTTATTCCAACGGAAAATGGGCAGATTTGTATAGGAATGAGACAACTGCAGTTTTAAAGGTTTATACTGTTGATTATCCAATAAAAACAGATAATCTGGTTAAAATCTATAGGAACGCATCCCAGTTTGAGGCGAATATTGGAATTGCTAATGCAAGCGTTGTATTTAGCATTAACGGCGTCAACTACACAAGAACATCTGATGAAAACGGAACTGCAAGATTAAACATTAATCTGAACCCTGGAAACTATACTATTACAACCACATTCAATCTCACAAGTGTTGAAAATACGGTAACAGTTATTTCAGCTATTGAGTCAGATAATCTGGTGAAATACTTTAGAAATGCAACCCAGTTCGTTGTAAAGGTACTTGATGAGCGGGCCGAAAACGTTACTTTCAACATCAACGGCGTCTTTTACACAAGGACTGTTGATGAAAACAGGACTTCAAAATTAAACATTAATTTAAATCCTGGAAACTACACAATAACAACAATAAATCCAGTAACCGGTGAAAGCAAAGCAAACAATGTCACTGTTTTGACAACTCTTGAAACAGAAGACCTTTCCATGAAGTACAAAGACGGTTCCAAATTTGAAGCAAAAGTACTTGACGCTCAGGGTATGCATTATGCAAATCAGACTGTACAATTCAATGTCAATGGTGTTTTATATGACCGTGTAAGTGGTGATGACGGTATAGCTAAGTTAAACATTAACTTAATGGCCGGCGAATACCTTATCACTTCAGCCTACAACGGATATGCTGTCGCAAACAAAATTACCATTTCAAGTTAAGGATTAATTTCTTTAACTTTTATTTTTTTTCTATGTATTTTGACATACATTTCAAGTGTAAAACTTTTAAAAAAATTTATTTATTTGATGCTTAAAATTTAAATCAACCAGTAATATAATCTTACTTTTTAATTTTAAATTAAATTAGTTAAAAATAAAAATAAAGAAAGTAAAATTACTTTTTTTTCAGAAATTATAGGTTTAAATCTATTATTACAGATTCATCACCAAGGCTGCTGATACTGCTGCTGTCATAAGTAATCTGACTCGTTACATCGACTTCATTTGCAATCATTTCAGCACGTGCTGCTGCTATTTCGGGTGTTGTTGCAGTCATAAATCCTCCAATAACTCCTGATATTCCACCTACTACAGCACATCCTACAATTAGGAATAAGCATGTTTCCATTCTGTTGTAATTCACGTCATATTGCTGTGAAATAATAATTGATGAGCCGATACTTCCTATAGCTGCACCCAGGGCTGCACCTGCGAAAAATCCTGCAATAGGGTTGGCTGTAAGTGCACCGACTACCATCCCTCCAATTATACTTCCAACATAACAGATGCAGGTAATTAAGCCAGATGTTTCTTCATCTAAACTTTTTGCAAAAAAAACTGTACTTTGGTGGTTCTCTTCTGTATTTTCTACACCGTCAATTACTACGGATCCACCATTTCCAATACAAATGTCATTTCCTTTGCCGTATGCCTCGTTTTCACTAAATTGACAGGTGTTTAAGATTAACTGTCCTTGATTGAATATTGCTCCGCCGTTTTTAGCGTAATTATCTATGAATTTGCAGTTATTACAGAATATTACTCCTGTATTGAGTATTGCCCCACCCCAGTCTCTTTCAAACCAGTAGTCCATCTTATTCTCAATGAATGCTACATTGTTAAATATACAATATCCGCCCATATTCGTGACTGCTGTATTGAATCCTTCAATATATAAATTTGATGCTGAAAATGTGTCTTTTTCATTTAATACGGCCCATTTTTCCTCTTCATCATCATCGTATGAACCATAGATTGTTGAGTATTTGCCGTTAATGTTGACTATATCAAAACCTATTTCTGAAGGTTTCCATGTGTCTGTACATTTGAATGACAAGGCTTTTTCAAAATTAATATTCAGCGCAAAAATTACATTATCTCTTTTTAGTGTTTTTGCTACATTGTCTAAAAGCTCATTTCTAATATTTGTATCAATATTTTCAAGATAAGATCCTAGTGGTCTTTTTATTAAATCCTGATAATCTGATTCGCTTTTTACTGTTTTATTAATGATTAATGTTATGTCATTTTTAAATCTTCCATTATATAACAAAGAAAAAATCTGATTCAAATCAGTAATGTCTTCAAAACAGTAATTTTTTTTATAACTGAATCCGTCCAGGTCTTTGGATAGGGTTAATATATATTCATGTGATTCTGTAATGTATTGGGCATAATATGAAATGCCGTTGTCTGAATAGCTTAAACCATTATTCATTATGGATGAATACACGGTATTGACAAGATTAATTTTCTGGTCGGTAAAATTAGTATAAACTGCTAAACCTAAGTTCTCCACATCAATGTTACTTGCTGCTCCGTCAACGAGTAATCTGGTGCATGATTCAAATTTGCCATCCACAATAGTGAAATCACTTCTGCTGCGGTCTACAAATATTGCTTCGTGGGTTAATTCGGATGCACTATTAATGCAGGTATTATATTCAAGGATATTATCTTTTCCCCAAATGTATATTGCTCCTCCAATGGTATCGGCAGTGTTATTAATGAATGTACAATTCATTATATGTCCGTTGTTTCCATTCCAACATATTCCTCCGCCTATACTTGCTTTGGTATTTTCGAATGTACAGTATGAAATGATGCCGTCATTTCCATACCAGGCAACGGGACTTGGATTGTAGTTGTCTTCTATTTCCATTTCGTCATTTTTATAGATTTCATATACAGTTCCTCTGGGCTGTGAGTTGCTGAAAGTAAGGTTGTATATTTTCACGTTATTTCCGTATATTTTAAATATTGCAAAATTTTGTGATGCTCCTCCTCCATCTATAATATGTCCGTTTCCATTGATTGTAATGTCATTTCCATCTATTTCAATTACACGGCTGCTTAAAGGTATATTTTTCCCATTATCGTTGAAATAATAATCTTTATTTATGTTGTATGAGTCTCCTCTTTTGAGACTTTCAATATCATGCTTTAACTCTTCAAAACTTCCTGGCTGGAGATTTTCATTAGTATTGGAGTCATCAAAGCTGCCGGTGACGGAGGGGTATTCGTTTACAGGTGTGGTGTCATTAAACGTGGTGGGGTCGGTCGGTGTCTGGTTTATGTCGTTTGCAGAAATGCACGAGATATTCAGCAAAAAACATAAACAGGTTAGAATTGTTATCATATATTTTAATTTTGTCATTTTTACTTTTTTTCCTCTTATTATTTAATATGGATTTTTGTAAAATCTATGTTTTTGTCTATTAATTCAACATTATTTAAATCTTTTTGCAAGTAAGTACTTGCTTATATAATTTTTTACTAAAAAAGTTATAGTAATGTTCAATATTAATAAAAATCAATATATTATTTTTAGTTTTTTTAATATTTGATGAACAATTATAAATTCGAGATATTTTAAACAAATCGTTGTGAAACTATGTTCAGCTTTAACATTTTTTGAAATTTTAAATACTAAAACAATTAAAATTTAAAATAGGAATAAAAATTGCTATTTAAAACTTTTTTTGATGATGGCAAAATTGAATTAATCTTAAAATTGTCCTGACCATGGGTTAATTATTTGCCTGTGGCTATGGAAATAAGGAAATGACGGCATGACTATAGAAATCGATCAAAAAAAATCAACAATAAAGGAAAAATTTAGAAAAACATTTTCATTATCGGAAGATTCGGCAACAAACGAGGAGATTCGCCAGCGTCTTCTTGACGGAGGAAAAGTTACGGGAACGAACATGTGTGTACTTGTATGTGCAATGATAATTGCATCTGTAGGTCTTAATGTGAGTTCAACTGCAGTAATTATTGGTGCTATGCTTATTTCACCTATAATGGGAAGTATTCTTGCTTCAGCATATGCCAGTGTATCTGGAGATTATGCACTTCTTCGAAAACATGCTACAGGTTTTGTATTGCAGATTTTAATCAGTGTTAGTGCAGCAGCTATTTATTTCTTACTGTCTCCTGTTAAGGAACCTACAGTAGAACTGATAGCAAGAACATCACCAAATTTCTTTGATGTTCTTATAGCATTTTTCGGCGGACTTGCAGGAATCATAGGACAGACAAGAGAGGACAAAACAAATACTGTTATTCCGGGTGTTGCTATTGCAACAGCATTGATGCCTCCGTTATGTACCTGCGGATATGCAATTGCAAATGCAAGATTGGATATGCTTCTTGGAGCAGGATATCTGTTCCTCATTAATTCATATTTCATTTTCCTGGCTGCGGCAATTATCCTGTCTGTTTTGAAAATACCAAAAATGAGGGAATTAACAAGAAAAGAATGGTTAATCCGTCGTTTCAAAATGGTTCGTAATACAATTATAATTGCGATACCTAGTATAATTGCACTTTTTTATCTATAATGTCTGGGAATATATTGGCAATGGTTTTGGTAAGGTGGTTAAGTGATTATCGATCACTTAACAATTCACCGGCCACCCCAATGCTTTCCTTAGGGTAGGCTTGAACTAAAACTGTTATTGCATCAACCGGTAATCCATATGCTTCAGCAACAGTCTCAGATACTTTTTTTACCATTTCTCTTTTTTTCTCAACACTAATTCCATCGTTTCCAGCTATTGTTATTACAGGCATTTTTTCATCCTCCAATTAATTATATTAGAAACCATGTATAAAAACTAATACTAAAAGGAGACATGATTATGCTTGGTGAAAACGAACTTGTTAAAATTTTTCCGGATTTTGCGGATTTGGTCCAGCCTTCAGGTATTGATTTGGAATTGGATAAAATCTATAAACAGACATCTGAAGGTTCTTTGATTGACAACGAAAAAAATTTGCCTGAATTGGAAGAGCTTGACGGTCCAATTTATACTTTAAAGCCACACACAGCTTATCTGGCAAGCATCAAAAGGAAAGTTAAAATCCCAAAGGGATATACTATGCTCTACCTTCCAAGGTCAACCCTTTTGAGATCTTTCATTTCCGTTCAGACTGCTGTCGGAGACCCTGGTTTTTATGGAACACTGATGTTTATGATTTACAATCATGGGGATTTTGAATATAAGATTAAATCCGGAGACAGAATAGCTCAGGCTGTCGTTTTTGAAGTTGAAGGCTCCGGAGAATACAACGGTTCCTATCAGGAGGAAGAATAAAATGAATGTGGCTGAAAGACTGGTCGAAATCCTTGAGGAAAATGGCATTACGCATATTTTCGGAATTCCTGGCGACCAGATAATGCCGATATATAAGGCATTATCAAAATCAGGCATTAATCATATCCTTACCAAGCATGAACAGGCTGCAGCTCATGCGGCAGATGCATTTACAAGAACTTCAGATACTGTTGGAGTTTGTATGGCAACAGCTGCAGGAGGAGCCCTAAATCTTGTTATGGGTGTTGCGGCAGCATATAAGGACAATATTCCAATGCTTATTTTAACCGGAGACAATGACCTTGAAGTGAGGGATAAAAATGTCTTTCAGTCTTTGCCTCTGAGGGATGTTTTTTCAAATATTACTCAGGAAAATTACTCTCCTTTAAATGGTTCTGAAGCTGTTTATGCACTTAAGGCGGCATTATATGGACTTAAAAATAATCCGAAAGGACCGATTCACATCAATTTATCACATGATGTTTTGATGAGTGAGGATTTTATGGATGTTGATTTGTGCTATTTGTGTGAAAGCGATTTGTCAAGTCTTGATGATGCACAAAAGCTTATCATGGAATCTGAAAAGCCATTATTCGTACTGGGTGCTGGGGCAATCTCACAGGCCGAAAACATTAAGATGATTGCAGATTCATATCAAATTCCTGTAACAACCACTTTTAACGGAAGGGGAATTATCTCTGAAGATGATCCGATTAACTTGGGCCTTGTTGGCATTAGAGCAACTCCAAGAGCCCGAAAAGCTATTGAAGAATCGGACTGTATCATCGCACTGGGGTCAATTGCAAGTGAAAGAACCTTTCAAAACATTGATGAGGATAAGTTTATTCATGTCAACATTAATAAGGATATGCTAAAAGGAAAATACCAAATTCAGGGTACTGTTGAAGACGTAATCATGAACCTGGAATTTAAAAAGGTGGACTGGCTTGATGAACTGCTGGTTATTGATAATACTGTAACTGTTGAAGGGGTTGATGATGAATTAAAACCTCAGGCAGCTATTAAAAGAATTTTAGAATGCTTTGAAGATGAAATTATTGCTTCTGATGCGGGATCACATACCACATGGACTACACTGCTTTACAGGGCAAAAAAGCCGAATCATTTTCTCTTTCCTGCAGCTTCTGCCCCAATGGGATATGGTCTGCCTGCAGGAATTGGAGCTTCTATCGCTACCGGAAGCAGAGTTGTTGCCATAAATGGTGACGGTGACATTCAAATGAATATACAGGAGCTTGCCACTTTAAAGGAGAATAATCTTGATGTTATTGTATTTATTTTGAATAATTCCGAGTATGGAATCATAAGGCAATGGCAGGAAGATTTCTATGATATGGAGCATTATCAGACTGATTTGGAAAATCCTGATTTCGTAAAGCTTGCCGCTGCTTATGGTATTGATGCGGTTCAGGTCAATACATTGGAGGATTTGGAATTCCTGCTTGAAAAGGATTTAAAAGGTCCGTTAGTTGTTGAAATCAATGTGGATAAGGAAAATATTCCTCTTCCAAATTAAATTAATTTTTTTCTATTTTTCTCCAATTATTGTCCGTATTGGTAATATATACATTAATTATGTGTATTATTATTGGATTTTAAGTTTTTCATGTATTTATTTGATGTTTGCAAGTAATTGCTTGCGATTAACTTTATATATTTTCAAATTAAACTTTATAATGTGTTGTGTGTAATAATTATTTTACACATTTGTTATAGTGATTAAGATGTATAATAGTTCAATCAAAAAATTTAACATGAAAATAAATGGATTATTTGTTTTCTTTGTATTATTTGGTATGCTTGTTGTTTTTAAAACTATTTCTGCTGCTAACGATTATTTAACTAATTTATCTATTTTTAATCATGATTTTGATTCATTTCGCAGGTTTAATCATCTTGCTTTAATGATTTTTGATGGAGTCGATTTTACTGTACCTAATATTGTTGATGAAATTGACTCTAACGGAATAAAATATGGAGGAATAAACTTTTAAATAGTTTTTCATTAATGAGTTGGTTTTTTATGATTTGCAAAAATAAGTTTTTGTTTGTATTGATGTGTCTTTTGTTTTTTATTAGTATGTCTTGTGTATGTGCAGGTGACAATGTAAATGTCACTGCAGTTGATAATTCTGTTGATGTTCCTGTTTGTAATGCTGCTAGTTTTGATGAT
>NZ_JAZRJY010000143.1:0-2501 GCF_045646045.1 Methanobrevibacter sp.
TGGCAAGGATATTGCCTGATGGAACTTACGGTATTGTAGGCCGTCGTGACGGTCAGATAAAAGTCAGAGGAAACCGTCTGGAACTCACAGAAGTCGAAGCAGTGATAAGAGAAATGGATATTATAGATGATGTAACTGTCCAAATAGTCAATATAAACGAAAACAATGAATTAATAGCTTATGTAGTATCTGATGAATCCGATGAAGAACATCTTAAAGACTTGGTTTGTGATTATGTGGGTAAACATAAACCTGATTATATGGTGCCTTCATTTGTAATGAAATTGGAAAACATTCCTTTGAATATTAATGGTAAAGTGGACAAACACGCTTTGCCGGATATTGATATGGATAGTCTGCATGAGGATTATGTTGCTCCACGGGATGAAAATGAGGAAGAAATTGTTAAAGCCTTTGAAAATGCATTGAATTTGGATAAAATTGGTATATATGATGATTTTGTTCGTTTGGGTGGAGATTCATTAACTGCAATTAAACTGTTAAATTATATTGAATCTGATGATGTTACTATGGCAGATATCTTTACTTTCCGCACCCCTGAGGCAATTGCAAAGAATATGTCTGAATTTTCTTTTGATTTGGACATTTATTCCTTAGAAGATGGTTGTCCATTGAATTCAGCACAAATCAATGTATTTGCAGATGTAAATATTTATAATAAAAAGAATGCTTACCATGTACCAGGTTATATTTCTATTTCCAAGAAATATGGTCTTGAAAAAATACTGGATTCTTTAGATGAATTATTTGATATGCATCCTATTTTAAGCACACATTTAAGTGAGATGTATGAAACAAATGATGCTGATGTCTCTAATTCGGATTTGCTTAAAGATTTAATAAAAACAGCTGAAAAATTCGGAATAAAAAAAATCATGGATATAGTTAAGAAATATGGAATAAGGGATGTAAAAGGCCTTTATAAAATGCTTAAAATTACTATAAAATTATTTAAAGGAGAATATCCGTATTTGGTGATGGGAGAAAAACCTACAATTTCAGTAGAATCTAAACTTGATAAAGATATTCTAATTGATTTCTTTGCTGAAAGTTTTGATTTATATAATTATCTCTCTAAGTTTATGATTGTTGAATCCGAAGAATCATATTACTTATTTTATATGATTCACCACATAATTTTTGATGCTATGTCTGCAGGCATATTCAAACGTCAATTAATAACTCTTCTTGATGGGGGCAGCATAGATTTCGATGATACCTTTTTAAAATCATCTGCTTTCACACATCAAATAAAAAATACTGAAAAATTCGATGAAGCCAGTGAATTTTATCAGACTATCCTGTCAGATGTTGATGATGCAGGTATATTGTTAGAAGATAATCCATCAGCTAAAGGATATAAATTATTATCTTATGATTTAAAATTTGATAAAACAACATTCAAATCATTTTTAAGGAATACTGGAATTAGTGAGAATGTATTGTTCACCAGCGTATTTTCTTATGCTTTATCCCAATTCGTAAACGGCAATAAAGTAATATTTACAATGATTGAAAATGGAAGAGACAGATATGACGAAAATTTTATAGGCATGACATCCAATGTAATGCCAGTAGTTATTGACTGCAATAATCAAAGTATCAATTCATATATTGATGATGTTGCAGATACTGTTTATGGGGTATTAAGGCACAGTTATTATCCAATTTTATTACTTTATCAGAAATATGATTTTGAAGTAAATATATTATTCCAATTTGTTCCAAATTGGATTGCGGATGAGTTTACAGGGGATGTTGACAGTATTGGAGATATTGATTCTGAAGAAATTATGAATTATGTCCTCAATAACTTCAGTGATTATTTAACAGAGTTACTTGTTCAGGTTTACCAAAACGGTGATGACTATACATTATTTATCACACATTCAAGAAAGTATTCAGATAAGATGATTGAAGATTTCAAAGATATGTATATGTCAATTTTATCCAACATTATCAATGCAGACATATCTTCTGATTTGAGCGATACCTTAAAATAGTTTTTTGATTTTAGAAGTCAGTGTATTCTTGCACTATTAAGGTATATGGATTTAACTGCGGGAAAATTGATTGAGAAAGTATCAAAGAAAATGATGGAAGGATTGTTTATATATTTAAAATAATCACTTTAGAATACCCAAAATAATTTTAATCGTCTTTGATTAGGAATTGAAATTATTATTGGCGTAATAGTATGGAAATTATCTACTAAAAATCGAAATCTTGTTTCATATAATACGAACAAATATTACTAATCAAATGTTCCCATATTAACAACACATCAATGAAATACTGAAGAAAACATTAAGATGACGAACTATTGTGGAAATTAATTACATTTACAAAAGTCTCCAATGAAAAACTCCAAAAGTCTCCAATATAAAATTAATTCATAGTTTCCCATAAATACTTTTTAATAACAATTTTAATACGTCATATTTTTTCAAAGTAAAATAAATTTTGATTTAAGTTTATTT
>NZ_JAZRJY010000144.1:0-10530 GCF_045646045.1 Methanobrevibacter sp.
AGTATTATTAATAAAACTGCCCCTGAATGAATTGCGGTTTGTTTTGTTGAAGAAAAATATTGCCCCACCACATGAAATAGCAATATTGTTTTTAAAGTCACTGAAAATCTCATTGCTGTTTGATTCACTTAAAAAGAACATTCCTCCCCCGTAAGCTGCCGTGTTATTTGTGAAAATACTTTCAATCCTATTGTTTTCAGCAGTTTTGTAGAAGAATATTGCTCCGCCGCTTGCTGCTTTTGCTAGATTGTTGTTAAATTCTGATGTGATTGTGTTGTTGCTTGCAGGTCCTCTTATAAATATTGCTCCTCCGGCTCTTGTGGCCTTGTTTCCATTAAATGTACTGTTAATTAAGCTATTTCTGATTCCTTTGTTGAAGTAAACTGCTCCTCCGTTTTTTGCTGTATTATTTTCAAATATGCAGTTTATCAGGTTTGAATTTCCATTTGTAAATATTGCTCCTCCCATTTCTGCATGATTATATGCGAAATTACAGTCTTTTACTATTGCATTCATATCAAAATAGACTGCTCCGCCTATTGTTGCATTGTTTGCAGTGAAATTACAGTTGGCTATGGTCGGAAGTTCGGTTAAGGATATTGCGATTGAATCATCTGCCTTATTGACGGCTATTGCCCCTCCCATAGTTGCATTGTTGGCAATGAAATTGCCTTTGAGACTTATGTTGTTGAATCCATTAAAGAAATTAATTCCGCCGCCAATTGGGGCATTGTTGGCAATGAAATTACCTTTTATTGTTATGTTGTATGGAGTCATTCTATAATTTACTGCTCCCCCGTATAGTCTTGCGCTGTTTTCGATGAAATCACATTCCAATACATTGTTGCTTGAAGTATTTTTGAAGGTTATTGCTCCCCCGTTACCGTTAATTTCACTTATCAGGCCACGGGCTTCATTGTGTATGTATTTTCCTTTGAATGTGTTGCGGTTGGTTTTATTGTAGAAGAATAATGCTCCTCCGCAGGATATTGCTATATTGTTTTTAAAGTCGCTGAGAATTTCGTTGCTGTTTGATTCGCTGTAGAAGAACATTCCTCCTCCGTAGGCTGCTGTGTTGTTTGTGAAAGTGCTTTCAATTTTATTGTTTTCTGCAGTTTTGTAGAAGAATATTGCTCCGCCGCTTGCTGCTTTTGCTAGATTGTTGTTAAATTCTGATGTAAATGTATTGTTGCTTGCAGGTCCTCTTATAAATATTGCTCCACCGGCTCTTGTAGCATTGTTTCCATTAAATGTACTGTCAATTAGGCTATTTTTGATTCCCTTGTTGAAATAAACTGCACCACCACTGTTTGCAGAGTTATTTTCAAATATGCCATTTATTTGATTTGAATTTCCATCTGTAAATATTGCTCCACCGTTTTTACTGGCTTTGTTGTTGACAAATAATGCATTATTTATTGTGGTTTTTCCTGCAGCATATATTGCTCCACCATTATTCGCGTTGTTGTCTTTAAAAGTCACATTGTTTAAAATAATTGATCCGGAAGAGTGTAATGCTCCACCCATGTCTCCAGCCATATTTCCATTGATAAAAATAATGTTGGAAATTGTAATGTTATTTCCTGTGATATTAAATATTCTGGCCTGATTGAATCCGTCAATGCTATGGCCATTACCATTAATTGTAAAATCGCTTTTATTTATTAAAATTCCACTATTTAATTCATAATCACTCGAATTATCATATGCATAATCTTGATTTATATCTATACTATCTGTACTTGAATCAATATCATCTTGGAGTGCTGTGAAGTTTCCTTCAGCCGAAACAGCACTAATTGATATGAATAAAAATATTAAGACAAGCAATATTTTAATTCTCTTCATAATTCTTTTCTCCCATATAATTAATATGAGTTATATTATATTTTTAATCCATAAAAAAGTTATTTATAAAAATTATAAGTTATTCAAAAAAAGAAAGGGAAAGGATTAAATTGATTAATCCCTGATTGTAATTGTATTAGGAATTTTCATTCCATCGAATTCTGAGGTGATGATGTATTTTCCAGCCATCAGGTTAATGTTCAGTATTGCTATTCCTGAAGAATTGGTGTATCTTGTATAGAATACTCCGTTGATGTTGAATGTTACTGCAGCATTAGCTAACGGATTTCCCTGACCGTTTAGAACCAATGCGTTAAATGTTGAACCGTCTTGGAAGTGCATTTCCAAATCCTTGGCGAATAATACTGGTAAAACCGTGATGTTATATGACATCAAAAGTCCTGTTAAAGGATCAAAAGCTGTCAGTATGTATTTTCCAGGTTCCAGATTAATGTTTAGCTTGGCCGTTCCGTTTTCATTGGTTGTTCTGTTATAAAAAACACCATTGATGTTCATGGTAATGTTAACGCCGGATACTGATTTACCTTCACCGTCAATCAATGAAATAAAGAATTGTGACTCGTTCCTGTAGTATTTTACTAAGTCCTCAGCAATCAATGTTGGCAATACTGTGATTTTATTTTCAACTGTTGTGCCGTTGAATGTTGTTTTTATTGTGTAGTTGCCAGGATTTAAATTAATGGCTATTGATGCAGCCCCGTTTTCATCACTTGTTCGGGTATAATTCATGCCATTGATTTCAAAGGTTACTGTTTCGTTGGCAACATCAATTACTGCTTCAAACTTGGAATCGTTTTTATATATTTTAACCAAGTCTTCAGTGTAAATAGGTGAATCAACAGTATAAACTTTTATACAGCAAACAATATTCTCATCGTAAGCATCAACCCAGGAGCCATTCTCAAGATATTTTGATGTGCCTTTTATATAATGTTGTCTGGAATCCAAAACTCCTGGAACTGCATTTGATTTAATCTTAACGGCAAAAACATCTCCATTTTTAACTGGAATGAATGAATCGAGTTGAATTGTATGGAAACCGGCAAATGGAGAAACACCATTTTGGGAATATTTTAATGCATTATTTATGTAGATTTCAACGCTGTATTCGACATCGGCATCATTAAAGTATGTTCCAACACCTGCAATCATATCATTCGAAATTGCAACATACTCATTGACGTATTCATTCATATCTTCATTAAAGATTAAATTTCCAAGAATATCGTACTGATAATTTTTATTATACTCAACAGTATTTTCAAGCAAATATGCAACTGCATAGTAAGAAGTTACAAAGTTTACATCATAATATGAAATATAATAATAACCTTGATCTCCGGATTCTGTTCCCCAGCTGTTTTTAATTATCCATGCACCATCTCCAGGAGGTGTGATTAAAAAGTTATCTGCGGAGTAACTGTCATCCCAGCCAATTAATGCAACACAATGGTCACCTGCTTCAGATTCGTTGTTATACTGTGCATTTGTTTCCGGATTTAAGTGTGGGGGATCATTATCTGCAGCATAAGTAACAGCTAAAGCACCATATTTTAAAATAGCTTTTTTTAATAAATCGTTATCGGTAACATTATCTCGTGAAGGTATGAAAGCAACATCCTGGAAATGAATGCTGTTATTCGGTGACATTATTAATGAAACTTTTCCAATTTGATCATAATGGTCATTTTCGGTCGAAAATACACCAAACCAGCTTAAAGCATAAGCGGCAGCTACTATTGGATAACCGCTTTCAATATTTTCCTTGATTCCATATTTATTATATTGCATAGACATGTCTTCAATGTTATTTTCAGAAATGTCCATTTCAATACCCAAATATCTTAATATTGCTGATTCCATAGCACCTGTTGACCCGAATGTCCAGCATGTACCCATACGGCCCTGATCTCTGACAGGAGTGCTCCATCCCCAGTCACGCAAATCAAATCTGGAAGGCATTGTAGCGACATCTATTGTATTGTTGATTAAAACAAGTTTATTTCCACCATTAACCATTATACTATCATAATTTGTATTATTCAAATCATAGGAATCATCAGCACTATATTCATTATTTTCCAAAATTGAACTGCAGTCAAATTCTGTAAAAACATCGTTAAAACTACCGTTCAACATTTTATTGCCTGAAAATTTATTATATGTAATATTATAATTTGAATCATAACCATATACTGCACCTCCATATTGTGCTGTGTTATTGGCCAATTCACAATTAATTAAATTTAATGTGGTCATATCATGAAATATTGCGCCGCCGAAAGTACCTCTGCTATCGTTATACAATGCATGATTTTCATTGAATGATGAATCTGAAATATCTGCATTAACATAGGAAACATATATCGCACCGCCATCATATTCAACTGAATTTTTTGAGAAAGTACAGTTATTTACAGTGAGGTTGCCGGACAATTGCATTACTGCCCCGCCAAATCCTGAATGACAGTTGATAAAATCGGAATTGGTAATTTCAACATTGCCTGTCATGTCAGTATCTCCACTAACATCAGCCACTATAGCTCCACCATTTTTCATAGAATTGACATTGATAAATGTACAATTGTCAATTACAGTTTTTTCCGCATTTTTTACCGCAATTGCTCCAGCAGATACTCTAGAATATAAATTAATGAATTTGGAATTCTTGATTATTGTTTTTGTAGTTCCTTTAACTGCAGTTGAATAATCTGAAGTGAGATTCATAAATGTCGAGTTTAAAATAGCAATATTGACATTTGGAAATTCAGTATAAATAAATCCCCAATCATACATATTTAAACCTGACACCATTGCATTGTTAATTTCCAGTTCAATGGACTCATCAGGTATAAGGTTTTCTATATTTAAAATTCCCATAGTAGAAGTACAATCTATAAATCTATCATTATTACTAACATATGTTCCCATAATCAGAATAATGCCAAATGTGTCAGAAGTATCATTTATAAAATTAACGTTATTTGTTGTTAAACTGCAATTTGTCTTTATATAAAAGACACTCCCTACAGTATGGTTTGCATTCATTAATGTAAGATTATTTACTGTTACATTTTTCGCAGAAATTAAAAATATTGGAGATTGAAAATTTGCATCGATTGTATGGCCGTTACCGTTGATGACAAAATTATCTGCACCAAGAGGTATAAATTCGCTATTGTCAGATTCATTGTTAAACTTATAATCATTCGTCATTTCAAAAACACTCTCTGAATTAAGAATATCATTATTCAGGTCAGTGAATGTTTTTGGCTCATCTACAGCAATAACATCGTTCTGTGTAGTTTCTAGGATATTTTGATTATCATTGTCCGTTACATCAAAGGCATCTGCTGCACATACAGTACCTGCAGACATTATTAATACTAACAGGACAACCGCAATTTTTAAAGATTTCATATTTTCTCCCCAATTGAATGTTTATTGAATTTTATATATAATTATTTGTTTTTATTTAATAATCTTGAAATAAAAATAAAAATTATTTAATATGCGGTAATTAATCTAATCATTTCCTTAAAGTTTCTCCATATTCTGTCAGATGTGTTTAAAATCAAAATAGATTGCTTTCGTTGAATTAACATTAACTTGGCTGAATTATCCATTAAAATACTCTACTAAATAATTATTGTAATAAATCAATTATAGTCAAATAAAAACTTTGTTGTGTAAAAAAAAGAAAAAATAGTTGAGAAATTAATCTCAACTTCTTATGGTTATTTTGTTTGATGTTGCCGCACCGTTTTCATACATTGACGTTATGATATATTCTCCGGCCATCAGGTTAATGTTCAGCCTGGCCTGTCCTGAACTGTCTGTAGTCCTGTTGTAGAATATTCCGTTAATGTTAAAAGTAATGTTTTGGTTTGTATAAGCTTTTCCTTCACCGTCAATGAGTGTAGCAACAAATTGGGTTCCGTCCAGGTATTTCATGGTGATGTCTTCAGCAGTTAAAACAGGCAGGACTGTAATGTTGTATGACATCAAAAGTCCTGTTAAAGGATCAAAAGCTGTCAGTATGTATTTTCCAGGTTCCAGATTAATGTTTAGTTTGGCCGTTCCGTTTTCATTGGTTGTTCTGTTATAGAAAACGCCATTGATGTTCATGGTAATGTTAACGCCGGATACTGATTTACCTTCACCGTTAATCAATGAAATAAAGAATTGTGACTCGTTTCTGTAGTATTTAACTAGATTTTTGCCAATCAGTGTAGGTAAAACTTCAATATTATTTTCAATGCTTCTGTTACTGTATGAAGTTTTAATGGTGTAGTTTCCAGGGTTTAAATTGATGTTTAGTTTAGCTGTTCCGTTTTCATCACTTAAACGGGTATAATTAATGCCGTTAACTTCAAAAGACACGAATTCATTGCTTTTGCCGATATTGGCTTCAAACTTGGAATCATTTTTATAGATTTTAACCAGGTCTTTTGCATATATGTCCAAATCGACAGTAAATGCTTTTAGACAAACACTGGCATTTGAAAGTTTTTTGTAGGTCACAAAACCATCTTTTTGATATAGAGTTTCATGGACATAATATAAATCTATCCAGTTAACTCCATCGGGACTTATGAAAGACTGATTGGGGGATGAATGTACATTAATCATCCAGCCGTCAACATCACAGGCAATAGGAATCGGATATTTGCAGTTAGGGGTAGTTAATTTGATGATTATCTTAAAGACATCATTTTCATTTAAATTAACATAATTGCTTAAGTGAATTGTATTGTAACCGGGATTGTGGATAACTCCGCTTTGTGTGAGGGCAAGCCTGTCATTCACATAAATATATGCATCATATGCTGAGTCGACTCCAAATGAATATAGGCTAAATGCGGCGAGACGGGAGCTGTTGTTTGAAATAAACTGGTTGGAAAACCATGCAGTCTCATTGTTAAAGCCTAAATTAACAAGTATTCCTGTAGGGTCATAATAATAATTTTCTTTATAATTGTCAGCATCCTCCACATTTGTTATTGCATAAGGAATGCTTTCTTTTGAAAGTGTTAAGTCATAATATGAAAGGTAGTTAAAACCATTGGCTTCACGATAGATTGTTTTATTTAGGTATTCATTATAATAATTTTCACCAAAACTGTTTTTAATTATGAATGCTCCATCAGGAATGTTTTCACCAAATTTATAACCTGGATAATTGTCATCCCATCCGATAATGTCAACTACATGGCTGGCATAGTTTGGAAGTATATTTATTGGTGAAACTTCACTTTCAATTATTGTTCCATTAATTTCATATAGTTGTGGATTTAAAGCTCTAAATCCTATAACAACAGGCCCGTATTCCAATATTGCTAACTTTAATTGGGTATTGTCCATCACAGGTAAATATACTACATCCTGAACATGCTTAACGACAGTCAAATTGGTTGGAGATATTATGGATGTGTCATCATAGGGATCATCGCTTTCATTTATCGGTCCGGACCAGCGGCTCCAATATGCGAGAGTCTTGGCGGTTACTCCACCTCCGTTCGGGTTACTGACCCAACCGTCCTTTGTATATGAACCCATTACATTTTTCTGATTATTTTCTGAAAAGTCATATAGTTTATTTTCATTCTCCAGCAGGTATGATTCCAAAGCACCTATTGCAGCAAAAGCCCAGCAGGAACCTGAATCTTCTTGATTTTTAATTGAGGAGATGTAGGATATGCTGCTGCCATTTTCTAAAGTAATGTTTCTCAAATCATATTTTGCAGGAATGCTAATGTTTCCATCCAATACCTTGTCAAATACCATAGGCCAGAATAAGGCATAAATTATTTCTTCATCACCGCTGCAGGTGTTATTTTCAATAATTGTGTTTTCAATATTGCTTTTTCCAATTATGGTGTAAACACTATTGTCAATTTTGTTTTTGGTATTTTGCCTGTTGTTGCTTATTGTGGTGTTGTTTATGTTCAAATTTCCGTAATTGAAAATTGAGCTTCCGTAACCGTATTCACCATTGATTGAGTTGTTGATGAATTTTGAATTGCTTATATTGCTTTCATAGTGATAAAAAGCAACAGCTCCTCCATAAGGTGTCTTTGCACTGACACTATTATTGATAAAGTCACACTTATCGATTGAATTCATTGAAACTGTAGTATAGATTGCGCCTGAAGCATTATTTGCTTTGTTGTTGATAAATAAGGTATTAATAAATTGGGAAATTGAATATTCAAGATATGCTGAACCTCCAAAAAGTGCAGAATTACCCAAAAAGGAACAGTTTATGATGCTGATGGTTGAAAATTCTGTGTAAATGGCTCCGCCGTAATTTTTAGCGGAATTGTCTATAAATTCACAGTCAATAAAAGA
Organism: Methanobrevibacter sp.; assembly: GCF_045646045.1. Classification (GTDB taxonomy): domain Archaea; phylum Methanobacteriota; class Methanobacteria; order Methanobacteriales; family Methanobacteriaceae; genus Methanocatella. The sequence goes on from NZ_JAZRJY010000144.1 coordinate 8,221, forward strand.
AACATTTAATGCTCTTTGAATATATGATGCACTGCCTGAATTGGAATATCCGTTCTTAAATGTCAATCCTTTAATAATGGTGTTGGAAGTAGTAATTTTAAGAATGTTGGTTTCGTTTTTACCATCAAATATTACGTTTGGACCTTGCGCTTCAATATTGACTTCTTTTTCAATCATAAAATTTACATTTCCGGCTCCAGAATATGTTCCGGGTGCAATATATATTCTGTCTCCATCATTTGCACTATCCAATGCCTGTTGTATGTTGATGAAAGGATTATCTTTTGAACCGTTTTGAGATCCTGTTGTGCTGGCATTAACATACCATTCGTTTGTTTCTGCAATAGCCAAATCATTGTCTTCAATGATTATCTCTTCTGCTGTAATGTTTTCATTGTAATTTTCTGCTGCACTTACACAGGACATGATAAGAAAAGAGAAAAGTAGAATCAATAATAAATATCTTTTTTTAAGCAAAATAATCTCCTCCCAAATTATATTATTTGTAAGTTTATTCAGAATATGATATAAATTTTTATAAAAAATAGAAAAAATGTTGAGAAATTAATCTCAACTTTTTATTGTAATTTTGTTTGCGATGGCTGTTCCGTTATAACTGGATGTTATAATGTATTCACCTGGCATTAAGTTAATGTTTAATTTTGCTGTACCTGTACTGTCAGTCGGTCTGTTGTAGAGCACACCATTAATATTAAATGAAACAGATTGGCCAGCGTAAGGTTTTCCCTGACCGTCAACCAAAGTTGCCTTAAATTGAGTTCCGTCACGATAGTTCATACTAATATCAGTTGCATTCAATACAGGCAATACTTTGATGTTGTTGGATACCATGGAACCTTTATATTCTGCTGTAATGATGTAATCTCCAGGATGCAAGTTAATGTTCAATTTAGCAATACCTGACTCGTTTGTAGTACGGTTATACAATACTCCGTTGATGTTGAATGTTACGATTTCGCCGGCACCGACAGCCTTGCCGTCATCACTGATTACTTTAACAGTGTATTGTGTTCTATTTCTGAAATACTTTGTAATATCGCTGTTTTCTATGATTTTTGGAATAACAGTAATATTATTGCCTGTACTTTCACCGGTAACTGTATTAATTGAAGTTATTATATATTTTCCTTGATTTAAGTTGATGTTAAGTTTGGCCAAACCTTTATCTTCAACAGTACGGTTGTAAAATACTCCGTTGATGTTGAATGTGATTACGGTTCCTTTAGCCAGATAATTGCCCTGACTGTCAAGGAAAGTAGCATAGAACTGTGTGGCATTTCTAAATACCTTAACAAGATCGGTACCATTGACTGTAGACAATACTGTAACTGTCGCATTAACGGAAGTGTCATTGTAGGTAACAACAACAGGATATTCGCCTGAGTTCCAGTTGACAGCCATAAATGCCTGACCATTCTCATCAGTTGTCCTATCATATTTTGCACCATTGATATTAATGTTTACAATAGCATTTGCAACAGGTCTGCCTTTGCCGTCAGTAAGGTTTACAGTAAATCTTTCAGGTCCACCATAATATTTAACTAAATCTTCAGCAACTAAGATATATTCACCTTCAATGGAAACAGGATAAACATCTTTAAATCCAGCATATTTATCATCACCGGGATAAGCCAATGTTGCATTGTAATCTCCTGCCGGAATGTTTGATAGGTCAAATATAGCAGTTCCATCTTCAATTGGGGACTTTAAAGTTTCATTTCCAACGGTCAATGTTATATTGCCGGTAGCATCTTCAGGAACGCTAACAGTCAATACAGTATCGTTTAGAGTAATTTTAGGAGTGATATCGGCCCTATCAATGGTTAAGTTAACATCAATATTTGTTTCGTTGAATATTTCATTTCCGTGGTAGTAGACGGATACTATGTAGTTTCCAGGTTTTAGTGTGTTGTCAAATGTTAGGGTCTTGTTTAATGTCTGATTTAAGGCCAATATTTGTCCTTCTGGACCTGCAATAGCAATATCTGCAGTACCGGTAGCAGTATCATTGAAATTCAAATTGAGAACTATGTCTTCACCGTATGAAACAGTTGGTGCATCAACAGTCAGTTCTGGATCAAGTTTGTTGACAATTAAGGTTGCATTTGCAGATGCTCCTTCAAATATTCTGTTACCGAAGTATTCAATAGTCACATTATATATATCTGGCAAAAGACTGAACTTAATAGTGATTGTGTTATTTAAAGGTTCGTTCCATGCATCACCGCCATATTTTTCACCTTTGAAAAAGATATTGGCTCTACCTGTTGCATTTGTGTTGTAGTGAAG
>NZ_JAZRJY010000145.1:0-2181 GCF_045646045.1 Methanobrevibacter sp.
AAATGGTATCTTCAATTTGTTTTTCTGTTATCATAAAATCACATAATTGAGTTAAAGAAAAATAATTAATTTTTAAATTTTTTAAATAATCTATATAAAATATTTAATTTATTTATTTAAATAATTTATTAAAATTTATAAAAATAGATATTAAAAATAAAATAATTAAAATAAAATTAGAAAATTGAATAATAAAATTAAAAAATAAAAAGAATTTAAAAAATAAAAAAAGAAAGGATTAAGATTATTTCAATAAAGTTTGAACTTTCTTAAATCCTTCAGTGATTTTTTCTTGCTTATCATGAATTATCTTTTCTGTATCATTTGTGAGTGCATGTGTTGGACAAGCTTCAACGCATTGTTGAGTGTCGTAATCTGCACAGAGATCACATTTGGTAGCCTGACCTATTTCATTAATGGTGACGGCTCCAATGGGACATACACTGTGACATAATCCACAACCAATACATTTATCCTGCTTAATTGTAATAGCTCCACCTAAAGCTACAATAGCTCCTTTTGGACATACAGCAAGACAAGGTGCTTTTTCAGGACTGCAATGCATACAGAATAAAGGGACACCATCATGAACACGAATTGCATTGTTAGGACAATTACGTTCACAAAGTCCACAATCTACACAAAGTTCTGGGTTAACTTTTAATTCATCCATTTCAACACCTCTATTCTCCATCTAATGGTTTTCTAGCTCTTGTATCAGTTGTTATGACACTGAGAAGACCTTTTTTCTTAGCCGGTTTATCCAAGCCATAGATTTTTTCAATGTGTTCTCTTTGTTTCCTCTTAATGACATTTGCAATGTCATGAACTGCAATAGCTCTTTTGGAACAAGCTTTAACACATGCAGGACCTTCTTCTCTGTCTGCACAATGATTGCACTTATGAGCATTGCTATACTCAATGGAAATTGCACCAAACGGACAAGCCATTGCACAGAAACCACAAGCAATACATTTAGTTACATCTACTCCTAAATTGCTCATTGCACCTGTTGGACAAATAATCTCACAAGGAGCATCCTCACATTGCTGACAACGAATAGGGAAATAGGATCCGTCTAATTCATGAATAGTGATTCTAGGAACTCCATGGACTCCTTCACATGCTTTTTCGCAATCCTGGCATCCATCACATAATTCATTATCTACTATTAATTTCTCCAATAGAGACCCTCCTTAGATACCTAATTCTTCACATTGATTGTCAACGAATTCTTGGATTTCATTAATTTGTTCTTCTTTAAGATGTTTGAATCTTTTTTGAGCGGATAAGTATTCCACTACAGGTTTTCTTTCTTGAGGTCTGTAAGTTACTCTGAATTCACCGTTTTCAATTTCAAATAATCCCCATGCTCCGGTTTCGACTGCAAGTCTACCTAATTTAATGGTGTGTTCAGGTTTGAATCCCCAACCGGTAGTACATGGTTGTTGCAAGTGAATGTAAGCAGGACCTTTGGTTTCAGCTGCCTTTTTGACCTTTTTCATAAAGTCTTCAGGATATGAAATTGATGCTGTAGCTACATATGGAATTCCATGAGCTGCCATAATGAAAGCCATGTTTTTCTTAGGCTTATCTTCACCAAAGCTTAAGTTACCTGCTGGTGAAGTAGTTGTTGATGCACCATAAGGGGTAGCTCCACTTCTTTGAATACCAGTGTTCATGTAAGCTTCGTTATCGTAACAGATATAGGTTATATCGTGACCTCTTTCCATTGCACCGGATAATGATTGGATACCGATATCAGCAGTACCACCGTCACCACCGAAAGCAACAATGTTAACATCTTCTTTACCTTGAGCTTTCAATGCTCTTTCTACACCGGAAGCCACTGCACCTGCATTTTCAAAAGCAACGTGGATCCATGGGACTTCCCATGCGGTTTCAGGATAAGGGGATGTCATAACATCCAAACAACCAGTTGCACAAGCTACCACAGTGTTTCTGCCTAATGCCTTAAGAGCAAGCCTTACAGCAATAGCTGCTCCGCAACCAGCACAACCTCTGTGACCTGGTGCTAATAATTCTTCTTCAGGAAATTCCATATTATTCATCCTCCTTTAAGCCTAACCAAGTAACTTCTTTTACTGGATTTTTAGTTAATTCTACAGCTTCTTCAATGTATTCAGGAACTACGTCTCTTCCACCTAATCCTAAAATGAA
>NZ_JAZRJY010000146.1:0-9182 GCF_045646045.1 Methanobrevibacter sp.
TTAATAATATTTAATTTGTAATAAGTTCTTATTTTTAATTTACTGTTTTTTTAAAAAGTTAAGTTCATATACATTGTTGTACATTTTTGAATTAGGTATAAGTTATTTTAATATAATTAAAGGAAAGATTAATAAGAATCAGAACATTGGGTATTAAAACTTTCGATTGGGATGTTATAAGAACCCTATTTTTCGTTTTGTCGTTGATTTTATTGGGGATGATTTTTTGTTTTGGAAATTGATAAACTTAAGAAAAGATAAAATAATTATATTCTCTTTTCAAGAAATAAGTCAAATTTTTATCATAAGATTTATATTTAATTAGCAATAAATGTATTAATACTCAATAATGAGTTTATTAATAAATAATTAAAAAAAAGGTGAAAATAATGGGTATAGGTAATATAATAGGAGATGCTATGGCATATCCATTTAAAAATGTTAAAGCATTAGTTTTATATATAGTTTTAAGTATCATAGCCGCATTAATCGGTGGTGCAGCTATAATTAGTTTTGCAGGCGCATACACTTCAAAAGGTATCGCAGGATTTGCATTTGGTGGAATGACTCTCGTCGGAATCATTCTTTTTGTTCTTGTACTGTTCCTGATTGAAGGATATGGTATAGACATTATAAAATATGGTATTGAAAGAAGAACTGATAGTCCTGGAATTGACATCGGAAGACAAATCTCAAACGCAGTCAAATTAGTTGTTGTTGACATTGTTTATTACATTCTTCCTGCAATTATCATTGTTGTTTTAGGTCTTTTCCTCAGAGACTGGATACTTACCATACTTAGTATAATCTTAATTATTGTATTTGCATTAGCTAACTTTATGGCCAAATGTAGATTAGCAAAAACCGATAGTTTAGGTGAAGCCCTAGCTATTGGAGAAGCTATTGGAGACATTTCCAGAGTAGGTATCGGTAAAATCCTCGGAACTGTTATCCTTATTGTTATTATTTTATTAATCATTGCAATTATCCTTGCATTTATTTATAAATTAAACAACACTATTGGTGGCATTTTATTAGGTATTTTCTCAGTCTACTTTATATTCTTCTATAATAGAGCTATTGGTTTATTATATGCTGAAGCATAATCAAACCACTCTTTTTCTTTTTTTCTTTTTTTATAGACTAATTAAAATAATTTCTTTTTAAAATCCATAAATACTCAGGATTCATTTGTAATGGTTTCCAATGAATTCATGAATGGACTTGCTGTTTTTAGTAATAATTGCTGTTGATGGTTTAGTATTGACTGAGGGATTTCTTTTATCCGATGTTGGTACTGCTAGTTGGAGCTGTTTAAATAATATGAGAATATGTTAATCACCAATTTGATGACAGGAAAACCTAATTAAAAATAAGAAAAAAGAAAAAGGATTAAGTTATTTAATCCTTGATAGTTATTGTATTTGCGATTCTCATTCCATCATACTCTGAAGTGATGATGTATTCACCAGCCATCAGATTAATGTTTAACTTGGCAATTCCATTGGAATCTGAATATCTTGTGTAAAATACTCCATTGATATTAAATGTGACTGCAGCTTCTTTCAATGGATTACCTTGACCATCAAGAACAGTAACATTGAATGTTGAACCGTCTTTATACTTCATTTCCAAATCAGTAGCATTTAAAGTAGGCAATACTGTAATGGTATATGACATCTGAAGACCAGTCAAAGGATCAATAGCTGTCAATATGTACTCTCCAGGGTTTAAATTAATGTTTAATCTGGCAGTACCATTTTCATTGGTTGTACGGTTATAGAAAACACCATTAATATTCATGGTAATGTTAACTCCACTAACAGGATTTCCTTCACCGTCAATCAAGTCAATATAGAACTGTGAATCATTTCTGAAGTATTTAACTAAGTTATCGGCAATTAATGTAGGCAATACAGTAATTGTGTTTTCAACTGTTGTACCGTTGAATGTTGTTTTAATTGTGTAATTGCCAGGATTTAAATTAATGGCTATTTTAGCCGTGCCATTTTCATCACTGGTTCTTGTATAATTTTTACCATTGATTTCAAAGGTTACAGTTTCATTAGCAACACCAATATTAACTTCAAATTTGGAATCATTTTTATAGATTTTAACCAAATCTTCAGCATAAATCGGCAGTTTTACAGTGTAGACTTTTAAACAAGCAATTACTCCTTCATTATAAGAATCTATCCAAGGTGATCCATCGATGGAGACATATGAAATATTTTCAGTATAATGGATTCTAACGTCACCCAATGTAATGTAAGGTATATTATTGGATGTTATCACTGCTTTGAAGACATCTCCTTCTTTAATTGGTATGTATTCATTTAATTTGATGGTATGGTAACCAAGATATGGAGATACTCCTTCTTGAATTAATTTTGATTCATTGTTTACATAAATTTCAACTGTATAATTGACACCACCCTCCTTGAAGTATGTTCCAACAGCAGCAATTGCATCGTTTTCCAATGCTTCAAAGACATTCATATAACTTACAGTTTCACCAGGCATGAAATTACCTCCCCATATCATCGCATATTGATAGTTTTTATTATATGGAATGGTATTTTCAGTTATTATTGCAGTAGCATAACTGGATAGGTCAGTAGAATCCAATAACGTTTTATCATAATATGAAACATACATACATCCATTTTCTCCAAAATCAGAACCCCAGCTGTTTTTAATAATCCATGCACCGTTACCTGGAGGTGTGATTAAAAATTTTTCTTTTGGATAATTATCGTCCCAGCCTATAATTGAAACTTCATGATTTGGCTTTTTAGTTTCATTAACATATTGTGCATATGTGTCGGGATTATAATACGGATTTTTTTCGTCATATGTAGATTGTCCAAAATAACATGCATCTATAGAACCATATTTTAAAATTGCTTCTTTAAGTTTTGTGCCGTTTGGTATTTCATTGTTAGGTATGAATATCACATCCTGAACATGGATATCATTCAAAGTTGTTATTACTGCTGAAACTTTTCCCATTTCATCATAAATGTCCGCACCATATGCGATTGCTCCAAGCCAACTTAATAAATAAGATGTTGAGTAAAGATTTGTTCCACCTTCACATATGAAATCGGAACCGTATATTGAATATTTTAACATGGTGTCTCTCATGTTATTTTCTGAAAAATCAGTTGTAATACCTGCAGCTTTCAATAATGCTGATTCCAATGTACCGGTCATTCCGAATGTCCAGCAGGCACCCATCCATCCTTGGTCTTTAACTGGTGACATCCATCCCCAGTCACGTAAATCAAATCTGGACGGAAGAGTAGTAACATTGATGGTATTGTTAAGCAATGTTAATTCCAGGCCTTGTCCGCTTATTATAGTCGTATAAAGTGTATTGTTGGTTGAGACGTTATCGTCATTAATATAAACATTGTTTTCTAAAATACCCCCTTTATCGAAAAATGTGTAAATAGGATTTTTATTATTTTCAAATAGTGTATTCTTGATGTTATATGATGAGTCATATGTGCCGATTGCATTTCCCGCACTTGCATTGTTGTTGATAAATTTGGATTTATCTATATTTAATGTACCGGCATCGTTGTATATTGCACCACCATAGGTTGGATATCCTTCAATAATGTCGACACCGTTTGATGTGAAATTACAATTAGTAATGTTGCTTGTGACATGTGAAAGGTAAAGTGACCCACCATTGTAGGTAGCATGATTGTTTGTGAATACTGTATTGTTTATGAATAAATTTCCACCTAATTGAAGATATGCTCCACCAAATTCAGAGTATGTGTCTTTAAATACAGTATCAATTATTGTTACAGTACCGTTTACATCCAAATCTCCTGAAATATCTGCATTGATGGCTCCTCCATTTTTAGAAGAGGTAACGTTTGTAAATTCACAGTTTTCAATGTATACTTCATCACATTCTTTAAGACTTATTGCCCCCGCAGTAATGTCTGCTTTTAAATTATTGAATTTGGAATTAATAATTGAAAGTTTAGAACGTTGTATGTATAATGCCGGAGAATAAGTTGAAGTAGTATCAGTAAAAATTACATTTTCTATATGAATTATAGCATTTTTATAAGCAGTAATTTGGGCTGATTTAGAGACACATTTTGAAGTCATGTTTGTATTTGAAAGGTCTAATCCTCCTTTATCAAGATATATTGCTGAACCTTTTTCAACAGCATAATTGTCTATGAACCTTGAATTATTACATTTAATAGTTACATTCTCATAAAGCCCAACAGCTGCACCCTGTTTAGATGCATAGTTGTCAATGAAAGAAACATTGTTTAATATTAATGATCCGGTAGCATATATTGCTCCACCTTTTTCAGCATTACCTCCAGTTAAAATCAGATTAGTTAATGTTACATTGTTTGCAGTAATGTTGAATATTCTTGATTGTTTATTTCCGTCTATTGTAAAACCGTTACCGTTAAGGACAAAATTATCTTTATTAATTAAAATTCCTGCATTGTTGTCAGTTTCATTGTTGAAGGTATAGTCCTTGGTTAAATCCAAAGTCATACCTGCATTTTCTATTTCATCAGCTAAATTACTGAATGAACTTTCCCCAGTTGTATAAATATTATATTGTGTAATTTCCAAAGTATCCTGATCGTCATCACATATAATCTCGTCGGAAATATCATCTGCTGCACAGACCGCCCCCAACGACATGATTAAAACAAGCATGACAATCATTATTTTTATGATTTTCATAATTATCACATATAAAATTATGTCAAAAATCAGTATTTAAGTATTTATATTTGGATTTCAGCAATTAATGGTGTGTCAAGTTATTAAAAAAAGAAAAAGAAAAAGAAAGGATTAAGTTAATTAATCCTTGATAGTTATTGTATTTGCGATTCTCATTCCATCATACTCTGAAGTAATGATGTATTCGCCGGCCATCAAATTAATATTTAATCTAGCAATTCCATGAGAATCCGTGTATCTTGTATAAAATACCCCATTAATATTGAATGTAACTGCAGCGTTTTTCAATGGATTACCTTGACCATCCAAAACAGTAACATTGAATGTTGAACCGTCTTTATACTTCATCTCCAAATCAGTAGCATTTAAAGTAGGCAATACTGTAATGTTATATGACATCTGAAGACCAGTCAACGGATCAGTGGCAGTTAATATGTACTCTCCAGGGTTTAAATTAATGTTTAATCTGGCAGTACCATTTTCATTGGTTGTGCGGTTATAGAAAACACCATTAATATTCATGGTAATGTTCTGACTAGCAACAGGATTACCTTCACCGTCAATCAAGTCAATATAAAACTGTGAAGCATTTCTGAAGTATTTAACTAGGTTATCTGCAATTAATGTAGGCAATACTGTAATTGTATTTTCAACTGTTGTGCCGTTGAATAGGGTTTTGATTGTGTAGTTACCTGGATTTAAGTTAATGGCCATTTTGGCAGTTCCGTTTTCATCACTGGTTCTTGTATAATTTTTACCATTGATTTCAAAGGTTACAGTTTCATTTACAACATCAATACTTGCTTCAAATTTGGAGTCGTTTTTATAGATTTTAACCAAATCTTCAGTAAAAATTGGCAGTTCTACAGTATACACTTTTAAACAAGGGATTTTACCTATAATATATCCGTCATTCCAAGGCTGTCCATCATATGAGAAAAAGGAATGATTTTCTCTGTAATGCATCCTTGCATCATCTAATGAAAGATATGGCATAGCATTTGATGTCATCATTACTTTGAAAACATCTCCCTCTTTAATTGGAATGTATTCATTTAATTTGATGGTATGGTAACCGAAATATGGAGATATTCCTTCCTGAGTTAATTTCAACACGTCATTTACATAGATTTCAAGCGTGTAATTGACACCACTCTGGTTGAAGTATGTTCCCACAGCCGCAATTGCATCATCGTCCAATGATTCATAGATATTCATGAAACTTACGGTTTTGTTTCTTGATGAGAAATCACCAAGCCATACAGTATCGTATTGGTAGTTTTTATTATATGGTATTGTATTTTCAATTATTATTCCAGTACCGTACTCGGACATGGCAACACCTTTTAAAAATGACTTATCATAATATGAAAGATATAAATACCCATTATCTCCCCAGTCAGGGCCCCAACTGTTTTTAATAATCCATGCACCGTCACCCGGAGGCGTGATTAGGAATTTTTCTTTTGGGAAATTGTCATCCCAACCTACAACTGAAATTGCATGATTAATATTTTCATTTTTATCAACATATTGCGCATTGGTTTCGGGATTAAAATAAGGACTTACTTGATTATATGAAGCTTGTCCATAGAAAGACGCATCCAAAGAACCATATTTCATAATTGCCAATTTTATTTCCGTACATTCCGGGATTTTATTGGATATGAATTCCACATCCTGAATATGAATATCATTACCTGTAGTGATTACTGGTGAAATTTTTCCCATTTCATCATAGGTATCCACATCCTGTGCGAATGCTCCAAACCAGCTTAATAAATAACTTGCTGCAATAGAGTTATAGCCGCCTTCACTTATATAGCTGGTACCGTAAATTGAATATTTCATCATGGTATTCTGCATATTGTTTTCTGAAAGATCAGTTTTCATGCCTGTAGCCTTTAATAATGCGGATTCCAATGTAGCGGTCATTCCGAATGTCCAGCAGGCACCCATCCATCCCTGATACCTGACCGGTGTAACCCAACCCCAATCACGTGAATCAAACTTGGATGGAAGAGCACTGACATTAATGGTGTTGTTAAGCAGTGTTAATGGCACACCTTCCCCGGCCATTATTGTCACATAATATGTATTGTTGGTTGAGATGTTATCGTCATTAACAATAACGTTGTTTCTGGCTATATTGACATGTTTGTCAAAAACAGAGTAAATTGGGTTTGTATTGTTTTCAAATACTGAATTTCTAATGTCATATGAAGAGTCATATGCACAAACCGCACTGCCTGCACTTGCATTGTTGTTGAAAAATTTGGAGCCGGTAATATTCAATGTACCAATATCACAAAATATTGCACCGCCATAAGTAGGATAACCAATGTCGTTTGATTCTATGCTGTTTGACTCAAAAGTACAGTTATTAACTGTAGCGTTTACATATGAAAGATAAACTGATCCCCCATTATATTTTGCATTGCCGTTTATGAATTCTGTATTGTTTATGAATAAATCATTACCTAATTGAAGCAATGCTCCACCAAACTCAGAACATGTGTCCTTAAATATTGAATCGAGTATAATCATATAACCTCCTTCCCCATCTCCAGCAATATCTGCATAAATGGCACCCGCATTTTTAGAAGAAGTGGTATTTATGAATTCACAGTTTTTAATATAGATATCACCGCCAAGTCTGATGCCTATTGCACCCGCAGTAATATTACCTCTCAAATTATAGAATTTGGAATTGATTATTGAAGTTTTAGTATTTCTAACATATATTGCCGGTGAATAAGAAGAGCTGGAGTTAGCAAAGGTAGCATTTTCTATATTAATTACAGAATGCCTCAAAGCAGCAATTTGAGAATACTTATTGAAAATTTTTGAACTCAAATCAGCATTGTAAAGATTAAGTTTACCTTTCTCAACATATATTGCTGAACCCGCTTCAGCATAATTGTCAATGAAATCGGTTTTATCACAGTTAAGAGTTACATTACCGTAAAGACATACGCCTCCGCCTTCTTTAGTTGCGTAGTTGTCAGTGAAAGTAACATTGTTTAATGTTAAAGACCCTGTGGCATAGATTGCTCCACCTTTTTCAGCATTACCTCCAGTTAAAATCAAATTGCTTAATGTTACGTTGTTTGCAGTAATGTTGAATATTCTTGATTGTTTATTTCCATCTATTGTAAAACCATTACCGTTAAGGACAAAATTATCCTTAGTTATTAAAATTCCCGTATTATTGTCAGTTTCATTGTTGAAGGCATAGTCCTTGGTTAAATCCAAAGTCATACCAGTATTTTCTATTTTATCAGCCAAATCATTGAATGAAGCTTCATCGGTTGCATACACTTCATTTTGAGAAGTTTGTAAGATTTTCTGACAATCCACACTTCTAATGCCAGTACTGTTTTCGGCTGCACAAACAGCACCAACAGACAGTATTAAAACAAGCAGGACAATCATAATTTTTAAAATTTTCATAATAATATCCCCTACAAGTTTATATATTTATACTTATATTTGAATATTTCAAAAAAATGTTGATTTTAAAAATCATTTTCTCGATTTTGGTTCAAAATTAAATCTACAGAATATATTCGTTTTAAAACACCTCATTTGGTTTTAAATGTTCGTTTTAAGACTTTAGCATTGTTTTTTGAAATACGATATCAATTTTATTATCTTTTAAGTGATAAATGAATATTTTATCTTAAAATGGATTAATTTTCATGAAAAAAAAATTTCAAATCAACAAAGTTTTTTGAAAGATTAAAACATTACCCGCAAATGTTATTTAAGGAAATGATATATATTCTAGTATAGAAAGTTTGTTAGAGAAAAACTAAAAGTAACATATATTTATGTGATAAAATGAAAATAGCCATTGTTAGTGGAAAAGATGAAGGACCTACAAAATTAAATGCTTTTGATAATGCATTGAGTGATGCTGGAATTGGAGATGTTAATTTAATCAAAGTATCCAGTATGCTTGCAGGAAATACCCAAATCACAGATTTGCCGGAATTGAAAGCGGGAAGTATGGTTAATTGTGTATTATCAGAAATTACTTCAGATAATCCTGGCGATGTAATTACAGCAGTGATAGCAGTAGCTATTGGAGAGGAATTAGGCTGTGTTGTTGAAACAACAGGAATTAATAAAAAAGAAAATGATCTGATTGATGAAGCAAAATTCATGGTTACTTATATGATGGAAAAACGTGAAGTTGAAATTAAACAACTAATTGTTAAAAAAGCTACAGCAACAGTTGAAAACATTGCATCTGTTGTAGCATCAGTAGTATATTTGGAAGAGTGATTGCATGGATGCTAAGGATAAAAAAATAGCTACGGATTTATCTTATGAAATGATAAGAGAAGTAAGCAGGGCAATTAGACCTTATGTTGGAAAACCCGAATCCGGTGAAAAGGTAAAAATAGGTGCTGACGGAACACCTACGTCATATATTGACA